>JBKPTM010000300.1:0-3867 GCA_046765935.1 Actinomycetota bacterium
CAACGGGTGGAGAGGGATCTACCTCTCCTCCCTATGTGACGAACGGATCATACCCCCGGCCTCCGCGAGAAAACAGGGCCGCAATAAAACCCCCCGCAACCTGCGGTTTTCGCTCGCCTAACGAGACCTAGAGCGCGAGCCCGAGCGGGGACTCGAGCAGCTCCCTGACTCGCGCCAGGAACTGGGCGCCGTCGGCGCCGTAGAGGATGCGGTGATCGCAGGCGAGGGTGACGCCCATCATCTGCCTGGGCTCGATCTGCCCCGAGTCCGTGACCACCGGCTTGGGCTTGAGCTCGCCGACGGCGAGGATGCCGGCCTGCGGGGTGTTGATCACGGCGTGGAAGTTGGAGATCCCGTACATGCCGAGGTTGGAGACGGTGAAGGTGCCGCCGGAGAGCTCGGGCGGGGTTATCGAGCCGTCCCGGACGCGAGCGGCGAGCGCCCTTGTCTCCATGGCGATCCGGCGCAGGCCCTTCTGGTCGGCGTCGAACACGGTGGGCACGACCAATGCATCCTGGGCCGCCACAGCGACGCCGACGTTGACCCGCGAGTACAGCTCGATCCGCCCGTCGCGGTAGGCGCCGTTGGCGCGCGGGAATTCGCGCAGGCCGAGTGCGCAGGCCTTCACCACCATGTCGTTGAAGGTCGGGATCACATCGCCCTCCTTCGCCGATGCCTTCAGCTTCGAGCGTCCCTCGACGGCGGCGGTCATGTCGATCTCCGCCTGCAAGTAGAAGTGAGGCGCCGTCGCCTTCGACTCCGCCATCCGGCGGGCGACCGTCTGCTGGAGCTTGGTCAGCTCGACGACCTCGACCTGGCCCTTGGCGGTTTCCGGCTTCTCCGAGACGCCGGGCGTGGGTCCCGCCGGCGCCGGCGGCGCAACAGGGGCCTCGGCGGGAGGCTGCGGGGCGACCTGAGGTGCCGGTGCCTCGGCAACGCCAGTTTCGAGCGCGCGCTCGACGTCCGCCTTGACGATGCGCCCCCCGGGCCCGGACCCGCTCAGGGCGGAGAGGTCCAATCCGCGATCCTTTGCGATGCGCTTGGCGATCGGAGAAGCCTTGACGCGTCCGTCGCCCCCGGCTGTTGCTGGGGTCGGTGGCGCCGCGGTAGCGGCAGGTGCGGCCGGCGGAGGCTCGGGAGCATCTTCGCTCGGTTCCTCCCTAGGTGCACCGCCGTTGCCTCCCGAAACCACCTCCGACGCCTCACCGACCCGCGCGATGGGGTCACCGACGGGCAAGGTGTCCCCCTCCTGCGCCAGGACCTCGGTGATGGTCCCGGCGAGATCCGACTCGTAGACCATGTTGGCCTTGTCGGTTTCGATCTCGACCAGCTCGTCGCCGACCGCGACCTCATCTCCGGCGCCCTTCAGCCAGCGGAGAACCGTGCCCTCCTCCATGGAGTCGGAAAGGCGGGGCATGACGATCTCGTCAGGCATCAGCGGGTCCCCTCCAGGGTCTGGAGCGCCGCGCTGACGACGTTGTCGGCGTGCGGAATCGCGGCCTGCTCCATCCGCTTCGAGTACGGCATGTGGACATCTGCGCCGGTCACGCGCTCGATGGGGGCGTCGAGGTGGTCGAAGGCCTGCCCCTGGATCAGAGCCGCGAGATTCGCCCCGACGCCGCCGTGGGGCCAGCCCTCCTCGACGATCACGACACGGTTCGTCTTCTCAACCGACTTGAGGATCGTGTCGAGATCGAGCGGCCGGAGGGTTCGTGGATCGATGACCTCGGCCGCGATGCCGTGCTCCTCCGAGAGGACCTTGGCCGCCTGGAGTGCGACCTCGGCCATTCGCAGGATGCCGACGATCGTCACGTCGGAGCCCTCACGCCGAATCGCGGCGTGCCCGAAGTCGACGACGCTGTCGCCGTTCTCGGGGACCTCGCCGCGGATTCCGTAGAGCGTCTCGTGCTCGATGAAGATCACCGGGTTGTCGTCGCGGATCGCGGCCTTCAGCAGTCCCTTGGCGTCCGCCGGGGTGGAGGGGCAGGCGACGAGCAGCCCGGGGATCTGGAGGAACAGGGCCTCGAAGCTGTGCGAGTGCGTCGGGCCGAGTTGGTGGCCACCGCCGCCGGGCATCCGGATCACCAGCGGCACCCGCACCTGGCCGCCGAACATGTAGGGGATCGCGGCCGCGTGGTTGACGATCTGATCCATCGCCAGCAGGGCGAAGTTGACGGTCATGATCTCGACGACCGGGCGGAGGCCTCCCATCGCCGCGCCGACGCCCATCCCGACGATCGTGTTCTCGGAGATTGGGGTGTCGCGCACGCGCTTCTCCCCGAATTCGTCGAGCAGCCCCTCGGTCACCTTGAAGGAGCCCTGGAAGACCGCGACGTCCTCGCCCATCACGAAGACGTCCTCGTCGCGGCGCATCTCCTCGGCCATCGCGTCTCGGAGCGCCTCCCTCATCCGCATGGTGGGCATCAGTGCACGTCCTCGGGTCGCGCGTCGGGCTGGTCCCCCTCGGCTTCGCGCAGCAGGTCGTCCTCCGCGTACTCCGCACCGCGCTCGGCGAGTTGCCGCGCTCTCTTGGTCGCACCCCGCTCCTCCTCGGCCGCGTGCGAGTCGGGTGAGCGCTCGTCGACGCCGTACCAACCGGGCACCTGGTCGCCGAGCACGTAGAGATCGTCGTAGAGCGAGTCGAGTGGCGGCTCAGGCGAGTTGTCGGCGAACTCGACGGCAGCCATCACCTGCTTTTCAGCGTCCTCCCTCATTGCCTGGATCTCCTCTTCGGAAAGGACCTTCTCCTCGGCGAGGCGGCGGGCGAAGTTCTCGATCGGGTCCTTGCGCTGCCACTCCTCGACCTCCTCCTTCTCGCGATAGACCTCGGGATCCGCGGCGGAGTGGCCGCGGTAGCGGTAGGTGAAGGCCTCGACCAGGGTGGGCTTGCGCTCGTCGCGCGCAAGCCGGATGTGCTCCGAGACGACCTCGCGGACGGCGAGGACGTCCATACCGTCCACGCGGACACCGGGCACGCCCATGCCCTCGGCCTTGTGTGCGAGGTCGAGCACGGCGGAGTGCCGCTCCAGCGCCGTCCCCATCCCGTAGAGGTTGTTCTCGACCAGGAAGACGACGGGAAGGCTCCAGAGGGCGGCGAAGTTCATCGTCTCGCCGAAGTTGCCGGTGTTGGAGGCGCCGTCGCCGAACATGCAGACGGTTACCTCGTCGGTGCCCTTGTAGTCGGAGGCGAGAGCGAGGCCGGCCGCGAGCGGCAGGTTCCCGCCGACGATCCCGTAGCCGCCCATGAAGCGGCGCTCGAGATCGAAGATGTGCATCGAGCCGCCGCGGCCGCCGGAAGTCCCGTCGACGCGCCCGAAGAGCTCCGCCAGGACCCTCTTAGGGTCGGTGCCGCGCGCGACCGCGTGGCCGTGCGTCCGGTACGTGCCGATCAGGTAGTCCTCCGGGCGCATCACCGAAGTCGTTCCGACGATGGTCGCCTCCTCGCCGATCGCCAGGTGCAGGAAGCCGCCTGCCTTGGCACGCTGGTACTGGCGTCCCGCCTCCTCCTCGAAGCGCCGGATCAGCATCATCAGACCGAGTAGCTCGCGGCAGGTCGCCTCGTCCGGCAGCTTCAGCTTGGCTGCGGCGGGTGCGCCATCGGTGGATCCGGCCGCGGCACGAGGCGACTTGGTCTTGCTCTGAGCCACGTTTTCAGCCTACTCCCGGCGTACGGCCTCCAGGGCCTGCTCGAGGCGATCGTCGCCCCAGAAGAGCTCGGCGCCGACCGCGACGGTGGGGACGCCCACCAGGCCGAGCGCGAGGGCCTCATCGGTGGCCGCCCGGAGCTTGTCCTTCACCGATCGCGTCTCGATGCCCTTCTGCACCGCGTTCGGATGGAGCTCGCAGGCGGCGGCCGCGATCAGGACG
>JBKPTM010000301.1:0-3311 GCA_046765935.1 Actinomycetota bacterium
CCTCCATGGGACGCGCCTACCCGCGCCCAAGTCGGGATAACCGGCCTAAGGAGGCACGGCCCTTGGTCGGGCGGGGCGGAGCGGCCCCGCTAGGCCGCTCCACCCACTCGCCGTGACGCGCCATCCCCTTGTGGTGCGCAACTCCCATGGGGCAGGGAGATTTTGAAGGGTTCATCCGTGATCCCCGAGGGAACCGGGCCTGTGCCTAGGGTCGGTTATTCTAGTTCGACTGGACGTTTGTTCAATAGAACCGGGTAGATGCAAGACCCTCCGGGATTGCGTTTTCCCGCTAGATGCGCAGGAACGCATCGCGAATGGGCGCGACGCGGGCCGGCGATAGGAGTGCCGACCGATGCAGCGGCCCAATCCTGACTTTCGAGACAGCCCGCCGCAGCAGCGAGAGGATCGCGCTGCGGACTGGGGTCCGGGGATCCATGGGGCGAAGCGTGTCTCCGGTGAGATCGGACGCCACCGGAGTACGGAAGACAGCGGTATGCGGGACCGAGTTGACGCCACTCGGTCCCGCCGCCGCTACATCACCCACTGAGGCCCGTCGGCCTGCGGGCGAGCTGAGGGTCACGGAGTGTGGAGGAGGCTCTCCACTCCGCGCACGCCCTCGACGGAGCCGGCCTCCTCGATCAACTTGCGGATCTGGTCGGGCCGCTTCACCTGGCCGCGGAGATAGACGACTCCGTTCTCGACGTTGATGTTCACCGCGTCCTTCGGTGCGTCGGCGGGCTGGAAGATCTCGCTCTTCACCTTCTCGGCGAGCGCCTGATCGTTGGCGGCCGGCTTTTCGGGCGCGCCCTTGCTCCTCGCGGCCTCCACCTTGCCCTCGACGGTGCCGGTCACGTAGTCGGCCTCTCGGCGGGTCCTCCGGGCGCCGCGACGGACCAGGCCCAGCACCCGGTCTCGTGCGACGTGCCGGCGACGCTTGCCGGAATCGGGATCCAGGAAGTAGCCGGCTGCCAATCCGGCGGCACCGGCAGCGCCGACCGCCTTGGAGGAGACTCCCGAAGCCTTCGCGGATGCCTTGGCTCTGCCCTCAGCCCGAATTCGCGTCGCCGCGATTCTCGCCCGGGTCACCTGCCGACGCGCCTTGCGCTGTGCGTCGTCTCGGCTGATCATCTTCATCCCTTTCCTTGATCGCTCGTCGTGAGCGGGGTACCCGCGCGCCCTGCGCGACTAACGAGCGCGAGGCGTGTTGAGGTGCGAACGAGAAGTTGCGCTGCGGGCTCTGGGCGTTCCCTACCCTGTTTCGCGCAGTGAGGTGGGCGTCGGGGATACGGCGCCCCTTCTCGATTTCACTCCCCAGATGGCAAGGCGAGAGACACCAGATCTCACCCGTACGCGTCCGCGCGCGTCGCGGCGTCCGGAGCATCTCACCGAGCAGCGGCCCAGGCCGCCGATCGTCGAGCTGCGCCGCGTGACCAAGGTCTATCCAGGCGGTCACGTCGGGCTCGAGCACGTCAGCCTGCGGGTGGATCGCGGCGAGTTCGTCTTCCTGGTCGGTCCGACCGGCTGCGGCAAGACGACCCTGATCAAGACCCTGATCCGCGAGCTGCGGCCCACAGAGGGCGAGGTCCTGATCGCCGGCCGCGACATCGGCTCGCTGCCCGACAAGAAGGTCCCGCAGCTGCGCCGCCGGATCGGCACCGTCTTCCAGGACTACAAGCTGCTCCCGAACCGCACGGTCTACGACAACGTCGCCTACGCGCTGCAGGTGATCGGCGCGTCGCGCTCCGAGATCCGCAGGAAGGTGCCGGACGCTCTGCGGCTCGTCGGCCTGGCGGACAAGGTCAAGAACTTCCCCGACCAGCTCTCCGGCGGCGAGCAGCAGCGTCTCTCCGTTGCTCGCGCCTTCGTCAACCATCCGCCGCTGCTGCTCGCGGACGAGCCCACCGGAAACCTCGACCCCAACACCTCCGTCGGGATCATGCAGGTCCTCTACCGGATCAACCGCACCGGGACGACCGTCGTCGTCGTGACACACGACCGCGAGATGGTCGACAAGATGCGGCGCCGCGTGATCGCGCTCGACTCCGGTCGCGTGGTGCGCGACCAGGCGGCCGGTACCTACACGCCAGATGACGAGTCGACCCGCGAGTTCGCACGGCGCGTCCGCGAGGAGATGGGCCTCGACGACGAGAGCCCGCGGTACTGAACTAGGTGCGAGCGATGGGGCGAATCTTCTTCTTCATTCGTGAGGGCATGCGGGCGCTGCGGCGCAGCGCCGCGCCGAGCCTCGCGGCGATCGTGACGGTCGCCGTCATGGTCGTTCTGCTCGGGGTATTGATCCCCGTTCTCCAGACGGCGAACGGCAAGACCAACGAGGTGCGCGATCAGGTCGGATTGCGAGTGTTCCTGACCGATGCCTACAACGCTCCGGTGATCCCGGCTCAGCAGATCAACGAGCTCAAGAGCAAGCTCGAAGCGATTCCGCATGTCGCCTCGGTTCAGTTCGTCAATAAGGACCAGGCGCTCAAGGAGCTGGGCGGGCAATTCGAGGAGCGAAACCAGGCGAACCTGATCACGGAGCTCCCGGGGGACCACAACCCGCTGCCCTCCTCCTTCAACATCAAGCCGGACGATCTCTCGAACCTGCCTGGCATTCGGGCGGCGATCACGCCGCCTGGCGCAAACGGTCGACCGGCCCCGATCAGCCCGATCATCGACGACGTCAACGACTCGCGCGAGGAGGCGAACAAGATCACCGGGGCCACCAGCGCGGTCAGGTGGATTCTCGGGGTTCTCTCGGGCCTGCTTCTGGTGGCCTCCCTGCTTCTCGTCGGCAACACGATCCGCCTCTCCATCTACGCTCGCCGCCGCGAGGTCGAGGTGATGCGGCTCGTGGGCGCCACCAACTGGTTCATCCGCTGGCCCTTCATGGTCGAGGGGCTGGTCTGCGGGTTGCTTGGCGCGGGTGTCGCGATCGGATTTCTGCTTCTCGGGAAGACGGTGATCCTGGATCCGCTGAAGAGCGACTTCAACCTGATCAATTCCGGGGACACGATCGGCTTCGTCACCCTCGCGCTCGTCCTGCTCGGCGTGGCGATGGCCGTCTCCGCGATGGGCAGCGGGCTGACGCTGCGTCGCTTCCTGCGGATCTGAGCTTTAAGTGCCCCGGTAGGGTCGCGATCCCATGAAGCGGGTCGGGACGCCCCTCATCATCACTGGTCTGATCGCGATCGCCCTGCTCGTAGGCGTGGTCGTCGGCGGTCAGGTCGGCGCCGTGCGCGATGCGGTCGACGATGTCTTCAACAACAACCCGGGCCAGAACGCCACCGGGCAGGCGATCGACGTCATCAACG
>JBKPTM010000302.1:0-8712 GCA_046765935.1 Actinomycetota bacterium
CACGAGCTCAGCGGACGGGTTGCGATCACGTCCGGAAAGCGACCGCGAAGCTGATCGGCTCCGGCGGCCGCCTGATCGAACGTGGGATAGAGCCCGACTGCCGTAGGCCCCGACCCGGTAACCATCGCGTGCGCCGCCCCGGCCTCCTCTAGCGCGCGCAGCGCCTCCTCGATCTCGGGCCGCAGCGAGATCGCGGCCTCCTGGAGATCGTTGACCAGGTGCTCGCGGTAGTCCAGCGGGGAGCCGCCCTCGTCGACCGCGTCGCGCAGCTGGCGACGGATCGCCTCGAGCTCTGACTCGCCCCGGGGCGAGCCCAGCCGGTCGGCCTCGGCGTAGACCTCCGCGGTGGCGAGACCCTCCGCCCGGGGAATCAGCACCACCGCGTGCTCACCGGGAGGCGGCGCCGGCTCGATCACCTCGCCGGCGCCCGCGACCAGGCAGGGCCGGGGCTGAAGCTGCGACGGAACGTCCGCGCCGATCCCGGCCGCGATCGTGCGCAGACCCTCCACTTCGCCCATCGCCAGACGCAGGACGGCCGCCGCATCGGCGCTGCCACCGCCGAGTCCAGCCGCGACCGGGACGCGCTTCGACACCTCGATCCGCAGGGGCGGGCCGTCCCAGCCGTGCTCGCGGAGCGCCGCCAACGCGGTGGCGGTGAGATCGGGAGCCTCGATCCCCTCGCAGACCACCTCGTCCGCGTCCGCCTCGGTGATGCGCAGCTCGTCGGCGAGCTCGAGCGGCTCGAACAGCGAGCGGATCTCGTGCAGCCCGTCGTCGCGGGGCGGACCCACGTAGAGGCAGAGATTGAGCTTCGCCGGGGCGCGGACGAGCTCCGGGAGTCCATCGTTCACAGCTGGACCCCCTCCTCCGCGAGAGCCCCGGCGAAACGCTCGAAGTCCGCGGGCGAGAGCGCCTCGGCCCGCGCGTTCACCGGCCGCCCGATCCGCTCGAGGGCCCGCTGGGATGGGTCGAGCGCCCCGGCATGCGCCAGCTCGAGGGAGCGGGGCAGCGATTTGCGCCTGTGAGCGAAGGCGGCGCGCACGAGCCGGGCGAGCGGCGCGGGTGCGCCCGGGCCGGTCCGGCGCAGTCCGAGCAGCGCCGAGCCGACTCGCGGCCGCGGCACGAAGACTGCGGGATCGACGGTGCGAAGCAGCGTGACCTCGCAGGCGAGCTGCACCTGCACGCTCGCCGACCCGTACTCGCGGCCACCCGGCTCGGCCCGCAGCCGATCGGCGATCTCCCGCTGGACCATCACCACCCAGCTCGCGACCTGTGGCAGCGCGGAGATGGTCCGGATGAGCAGCGGGGTGGCGATCGAGTAGGGCAGGTTGGCCACCATCTTCGTCGGCGGCGGGGCCAGATCGCCGAGGTCCACCCGCAGCGCGTCCCCCCAGACCAGGTTGACGTTTCCGGCCTCGCGCGCGAGCGGCTCGAGCTCATCGCGCAGCCGCTCGTCGACCTCGATCACGTGCAGGCAGGCGATCGCCGGTGCCAGCCGCTCGCTGAGCGCGCCGCCACCTCCCCCCACCTCCAGCACGACATCGGCGGGGTCGAGCGCGGCCGCACGCACGATCGCATCGAGCAGGTTGGGGTCGGCGAGGAAGTTCTGGCCCAGCCGGCGCGGCGAGCGCTCCGGCGGCCGCGAGCCGGTCACCACCCGAAGACTCTCGCGGCGTTGGCCTCCAGGGTCCGCTCCAGCTCACCGTACGAGACGCCGCGAACCTCCGCGAGCCGCTCGGCCGTCGCCACGACGTTGGCGGGCTGATTCGGCTTGCCCCGCACCGGCTGTGGAGCGAGGAACGGCGAGTCGGTCTCCACCAGCAGGCGATCATCCGGCACGAGGGCGGCCGCCTCGCGGAGCGGCTCGGCGCTGGGGTAGGTCAGGTTGCCGGCGAACGAGCAGTACCAGCCCCGCTCGGCCGCCCGCTCCGCCCAGGCCGGGCCGGCCGAGAAGCAGTGAAGGACCACCGGCACGCCCTCGGCCTCGCGATCGAGGGTGTCGAAGGCCTCGCTCACCGCGTCCTCCGAGCTCTCCGCATCGCGCAGGTGGATCACGACCGGCTTGCCGGCCTCCCGGGCGATCGAGATCTGGGCGGAGAACGCGCGCCGCTGGTCGTCCGGCTCGGACCGGTCGCGGTAGAAGTCGAGCCCGGTCTCGCCGATCGCGACGACCCCCGGGCGGGCGGCCAGCTCCGCGATCGCCTCGGCGGCCGCCTCGTCGAAGCCGCCGGCGCTGTTCGGATGGCGCCCCACCGCCGCGAAGACCGCCTCGTAGTCCTCGGTTGCGCTCACCGCACCCGGATTCGAGTCCTCTCCCAGGCCGACGGTCAGGATGCGGCCGACCCCCGCGTCGCGGGCGGCGGCGACCAGCTCATCGTCATCGGGCTCGCAGAGTGCGAGGTGGGCGTGGGTATCGACCACCCGGCGAGTCTAGGAACCCTGGATGAAGCTCAGCCAGGAGGCGACCCGCGTGTGGATCGCCGGGAAGCCCTTGAGCCCGCACCAGACGAAGCCGAACGCGGAGCGCTTGGGCGGTGAGGCGGTCGCCTCGGCGACGCCGACCTGCCTCAGGCCCTCCGGGGTCGCGGCGACCGTAGGCCCACCGCTGTCGCCGGAGCAGACCGTCCTCTGGATCGGCCGCTTCCGGACCTTGCCCTTGAACTTTCGGATCGCGATCAGGCCCGACTTGCCGCCCGCGTCGCACATCACCGAGGTCGGCAGCGGGCAGAAGCCGTGGACGAAGACCTGGGCCGCGGTCAGCAATCCGATCTTCGCTTTCCGCTGCGGCGCCGGGTTCCTCGCGCCGAAACCGGCGACCGACAGCGCCGCGCCGGGGCTGGTCAGCGCGGAGTCCTCGGTCACGCTCGCCAGCTGGATCGCCGGGGCAGTGGTGGGATTGCGGAGCGTGAGCACGGCCAGGTCGCCGATGAAGCCGTGATTCCACCCGGGGTTGATCGTCACCGCGCTGACGGCGTGGACGTCGCCGCCGGCGAACGCGAGGCTCGAGTTCGTCCGCACCGTCATCGTCGACGGGCTGGCGGTGCAGTGAGCAGCGGTCAGCACCTTCGTGGGCGAGAGCACTGACCCGGTGCAGAGCGTGTGCGGGGTGACCACGGCCGCTGTGAACCCCCAGTCCGACAGGCTCGCCGGGGTGCCGCCGACCACGCTCGCCCGAGCGCGCGGGCCCTTGGCAGCGGCGCTCCCGGCGGCGACGGATACGAGCAGCCCGGTGGCGCAGACGAGAGCCACCACCGCCCTGGCGGTACGCGACGGCATCACGGTGCAGATCGGCGGCTGCGCTCTAGCGCTTGAACCTGTATCCGCGAGAGACGGTGTCCATCGCGCCGGTGGTCGGATCGGTCGCCGTGTAGGTCACGGCGAGGTGGAAACGGCCCGGGAAGCGCTTCATCAGCTTCAGCAGGACGCCCTTCACCGTGATCTGCAGACCGAACGGCTGGTTGGCCGGGAACGATCCGGTGTCGTTGATCGTTGCCTTGCCGCCGAGGCCCTTGAGCACCGCCACCCCGGTCACCGTGCAGTCCACCGAGCAGACGGCGAGCGGCTGGAAGTGCCTCGCGACCCTCAGCTTGCCGGCCGGGAGGAAGTTGACGATCGCGCCCGACTTGGTCGCGACTGGGCCGTCCCCGCCCTTTGCGATGTGCGCGCCGGCCGCCGCCTGCGAAGCCGGAATCAAAAGCGCGCCAGTCACCGCCAGCACCGCGAACGTCGTGCGCTTCCCTGCTCTGCTGCTCATAAAGCCTCTCCCTTCGAGCGTCCTGGTTACCCTGGTTACGCGGGCCACAGTACCACGGGCCGCGGGCCCTCTAGGCGGGCGCGAGCTTGGGGAAGAGCGGGGCCAAATCGCCCAGCGATTGGCCACCTCCGCGCGAGCCGAACTCGGCCAATTCGCGGCCGGACTCGGCCAGCGCGTCGAGCAGCCGCCCTGTCGTCTCCGGCATGTACGCGTGGAGTAGCAGGGTCGTCACCCGCAGGCCCTCGGCGAGCCCATAAAGGACGGAGTCGAGTCGCTCCGCCGCGGAGTCGTCCTTCGACAGCTCCCACGGCTTCGTCTCCTCGACGTACTGGTTGAGCCGCCGCACGAGTTTCCAGATCTCCTCGAGCGCTTGGCTCAGCTGGGCCTCATCGAGCACCGCCTTGACTCGATCCGGCGCCCCCTGGAACTCGGCGGCGAGCGCGTCCTCCGCCTCGGCCTCGGGCACGACCCCGTCGCGGTAGCGGCCGATCATCGACAGCACGCGGTTCGCGAGGTTGCCGTACTGGTCGGCGAGCTCGGTCTCGTAGCGGCTCTCGAAGCCCGCCGGGGAGATCTGACCGTCCTGGCCGAACGAGACCTCGCGAAAGCAGTAGAAGCGGAGCGCGTCCGCCCCGAACTTCTCGATCACCTCGTCGACGTCGAGCACGTTGCCGAGCGACTTGGACATCTTGTGGCCCTCCATCAGCAGGAAGCCGTGGATGAACATCCGCTTGGGGACCTCGATGTCCGCGGCCATCAGGAAGGCCGGCCAGTAGACGGCGTGGAACTTGAGGATGTCCTTGGCGAGGATGTGGAAGGGCGGCCAGAACCTCTCGGTGACGTCCTCGCCGATCCCGTAGCCGAGCGCGGTGTAGTAGTTGAGCAGCGCGTCGAACCAGACGTAGATCACCTGATCCGGATCCCAGGGCACCGGCACGCCCCACTTGAGCGTGGGCCGCGAGAGCGAGACGTCCTGGAGGCCCTGCTTGATGAAGGCGACGGCCTCGTTGCGGCGGAACTCAGGCAGGACGAAGTCGGGGCGCTCCTCGTAGAGCTTCTCGAGGTCGCCCTGGAACTTCGACAGCGCGAAGAACCAGTTCTTCTGGCTCTCGCGCGTCAGCGGGATCTTGTGGATCGGGCAGGTGTTGTCCGGGCCAAGCTCGGACTCGGTCTTGAAGTCGGCGCAGCGCGGGCAGTACCAGCCCTCGTACATGCCCTCGTAGACGTGGCCGTTGTCGTAGACGCGCTGGACGATCTCCTGCACCCGCTCCATGTGCCCCTCATCGGCGGTGCGGATGAAGAAATCGTTGGAGGCGTTGACCTTGGCCGCCATCTCCTTGAAGCGCGGCGCCAGGCGGTCACCCAGCTCGCGCGGAGTGACGCCCTCGGCCTCGGCCTGCTGCGCCACCGGCTCGCCGTGCTCGTCGGTCCCGGTCAGGAAGAAGACGTCGTCCGAGCGCTGACGGTGGTGGCGCGCCAGGATGTCGGCGGCGATGTTCGAGTACGCGTGGCCCAGATGGGGCTCGCCGTTGACGTAATAGATCGGGGTGGTGACGTAGAAGCTCACGGGGAGTGAGCCTAACCAGGACCGGCCCCCGCCAGCGGCCGGTCCTAGAGAAGCTTCTCTTGAGCCTTCGAGCCGCCCCTGCGGCGACGCCGCGGGATGCCGGCCGCCTCGGTGAGGGCCTCCTCGACGTCGGCGAGGATCGCGCGCTCCGAGCGCGATGCGACGATCGGCTCCGCCATGTCGTCCACGTGGACATAGGTGCGTCGGCCCTCACCGCGATCCTTCGGATCCAATGGAACGAGGGCATAGATGCGATCCGCCCGGGCGAACTTCCCATAGCCCAGCGAAACCATGCGTGCCTCGCGCTTGGCCATCTCCTCCCGCCCAAGTTAACTCACCCTCGGGATCGGTTCGGCCGCTCTTGATAGGGGAATTAGGGGTTTCCTCTTAGATCCGCTCCCGGATTCGCAGCAATGGCGAACCTGTTCACGACCCTCTGGACCCGATACCGCGCCGTGACGATCGCGGCTGCGGCCGGCCTCGTCGCAATCGTCGGCGTGGGCGGCTATCTCCTGCTTCACAACGGGAGCAGCGGCTCTGAGGAGACCACGACCGCGACCACCACGACTGCCGCCGCGCCGGCGGGTCCGCCACTCACTCCCTGGCCGACCTACGGCTTCGACCCGGCTCGGACGCGCTACCTGCCGACCCGCGAAGTGAAGCCGCCGTACAAGGTCGCCTGGTCCTACGACGCCCGGCACCTGATGGAGTACTCGCCCATCGTCGCCGACGGCATCGTCTACGGGATCGACAACAACGGCGAGGCCTTCGCCCTGCGGGCGGCGAACGGAAAGCAGATCTGGCGCCGCGACGTGGCGACGCTGAACGCCTCAGCCCCCACCTACAGCGACGGGAAGCTCTACATCTCCAACCTCGAGCCGGGCCAGGTACAGGCGTTGAATGCCTCGAACGGGAAGGTCGCCTGGCGCAAGTCGCTTCCGGGCCGCACCGAGTCGTCTCCGCTCGTGGTGGGCAACGAGGTGATCGCGGGCTGCGAGTGCGGATCGGTCTACGCCTTCAACAAGCGGACCGGCAAGCAGCTCTGGAGCACGGCAGTCGGCGGCGCGGTCAAGGCCTCGCCGGCCTTCGACAAGGGCACGGTCTTCGTCGGCGACTACGGCGGGCAGGTGACGGCGATGCGCGCCTCCAACGGCTCGGTCCGTTGGACGGCCTCAGCCGGCGGCCCGGTCTACGGCACCGCGGCCGTGGCGTTCGGCCATGTGTACGCGGGCACGCTGACCGGCGGGATGAACGCCTTCAACGAGCAAAGCGGAAGCCGGTCATGGTCCACCTCGACCGGGGGCTACGTGTACAGCGCGGCCGCCGCCGCGAAGGCGCCGGGCACGCCTCCCAGCATCTACTTCGGGTCCTACTCCGGCACGGTCTACGCCATCAACGCGCATACGGGCAGCGTGCGCTGGAGCGAATCGGCGAACGGGCCCGTCTCGGGCGCCGGCAGCGTCATCGGCGACGTCTTTTACGTCGGCGACCTGAAGACCACCCAGACGTTCGGCTTCCGCGCGTCCGACGGGAAGGAGGTCTTCGCCTCGACGGACGGCGCCTACAACCCGGTGATCTCGGACGGCCGGCTGCTCTACATGACCGGCTACCGGGTGATCTACGCGCTCAAGCCGGGCAAGGGCAAGTCCGAGAGCGGCTTCGTGGTCAAGGGCAAGAAGAAGGCCCGAATCGCCGCGTAGCGGCCACCAGGCCGCCCCGTCATGAGCGAGGCGCGCAGCGCCGAAGCGGTTATGGAGGGCGGCCGCTCGTGGCCGCGGCTATATGGCGAAGCCGGGTTTTATTGCCGCATGTCGCGCCCGGTGATCCCGCGGTAGAGGTCGTTGGCGGGGACGCCGGTGAGCGCGGAAACGACGCTGGCGGCCGCGCGGGGGCGCGCCCCGGCGCGGATCAGGCCTCGCAGCGCATCCGTGGCGAAGCCGATGTCGGCGGTACCGCGCTCCGCGGCGGGGCCGATCACGACGACGATCTCGCCGCGTGCCTCCTCTCGGAACCGACGGGAGAGCTCGCCGAGCGTTCCGCGCGCAATCTCCTCGTGCAGCTTGGTCAGCTCCCGGCAGACCGCTGCGGGGCGGTCCGGCGCGAGCTGCGCGAGCGCCCGCAGCGACTCCGGCAGGCGCCGGGGCGACTCGAAGGCGATCAGGGTCTCGGTGGACTGCAGGACGCGCTCGAGCTCGCCGGTGCGCCGCGGCAGGAAGCCGTAGAAGCGGAAGCGGTGCGTCGGCAGACCCGATGCGACCAGCGCGGTCAGGATCGAGTTGGGCCCTGGCAGAACCTCGAGATCGAGGTCGCGGTCGATACAGGCGCGGATCAGCCGGTACCCGGGGTCAGAGATCGCCGGCATCCCGGCGTCGGAGACCAGCGCGACGTTGTCCCCGCGCTCGATCCGCTGCGCGAGCTCGCGGGCCCTCTCCGCCTCGTTTCCCTCGTGGTAGGAGACCAGCCGCCGCGCCTGGACCTCGAGGCGCTCGAGCAGCAGCCCGGTCCTGCGCGTGTCCTCGCAGGCGATCACGTCGGCCTCGTAGAGGGCACGGCGCGTGCGCAGGGTGATGTCCTCGAGGTTCCCGATCGGCGTCGGGCAGACGACCAGCTTGCCCGGCACGACCTAGCTCTCCTTGTCGAGCTCAATCAGCGCCATGGCCGCCGCCCCGATCATCCCGGCGTCCGGGCCGAGCTCGGCCAGCTTCACCGGCCTCTCGTTCATCGGCGGCAGCGCGCGGGAGCGGAGCTCCTCACGGGCCGGATCGAGGAGCAGGTCCCCAACGGCCGAGACCCCGCCTCCGATCACGAAGACGTCGGGGTCGAAGATGTTCGCCAGGCTGGTCAGCGCCACGCCGATGTGACGCCCAGCCTGCGCCACCACCTCGCGCGCCGGCCCGTCGCCCGCTAGGGCGAGCTCCGTGACCGTCCGCCCGGCGATCGGCCCTTCCGCGAGCGCCTTGCCCAGGGCCGAGTCGGGGTCGCGCTCGGCGGCCTCCTTGCCGGCCTTCGCGATCGCGGTTCCCGACGCGAGTGCCTCAACGCAGCCGTGGTTGGGGCAGTTCCCCTGGCACGGGGGCCCGCCCTCCTCGATCACGATGTGCCCGAGCTCCGCGGCGGCGCCGGTCGAGCCTCGGTAGACCTCGCCGTCGAGGATCAGGCCGCCGCCGATGCCGGTGCCGATGGTGAGCAGGACGACGTCACGCGCCCCCCGGCCGGCGCCGTAGAGGTGCTCCGCAAGGGCCGCCACATTCGCGTCGTTGTCGACGTAGACGGGCAAGCCGATCCGCTCCTGCATCAGGTCCCGGATCGGGACGTCGGTGATCGTCAGGTTGACGGCGTGAATGGCGAGGCCGCGATCGAAGTCGATCGTCGCCGGGATCCCGAGGCCCGC
>JBKPTM010000303.1:0-12938 GCA_046765935.1 Actinomycetota bacterium
GAGCGGATCACCCGGCCGATGGTCCGCGCCGGCGACGGCAGCCTCAGCCCGATCTCCTGGGAGGAGGCGGTGAAGCGGACGGCCGACGCCATCCGCAACAACGGCGAGCGGGCCGCGGCGCTGGTCGGCGGCGGCACTTCCAATGAGGAGGGCTGGCTGGTCCAGAGGATCGCCCGCGCCGCCGGCTCCTCCAACCTCGACAGCTCCCCGAACCCGGTCGATCCGGGGCTGCTCGGCGAGCTCGCGCGGCCCGACCACGGCGCGCGGATGGCGGACCTCGACACCGCCGACGCGATCCTCGTGGTCGGCGTCGATCCGCTCCACGAGATGCCGATCCTCGACCTGCGGATCCGCAAGGCGGTCCGCCGCAGTCGCGCGAAGCTGATGGTCGCCTCCGAGCATCCGACAGCCCTCGACGGCGGAGCGGACGAGGCGGTCCGCTACTCGCCGGGCGACGCCGCGTCCTTCCTCCGCGCCCTCGCGGGGGCGCTCGACGCCGACGGCTACGACGCCGACGGGCCCTTCAAGGCCGAGGCCGAGGCGATCGCAACGACCCTGCGCGACGCGCCCGATCAGGTGATCGTCTGGGGCGAGCGCCTCTGGCGCGATCCCGAGGCGGTGGATGCCCTCCATGCCTGCTCGCACGCGCTCGACATGCATAAGCGGATCGGGCCCGGCCTGCTCGAGGTGCCCGAGGAGTCGAACACGCGCGGCCTGCGCGAGGTCGGGTGCCTGCCGAGCGCGAAGCCCGGCATGGTTCGGATCGACGGCGGCCGCGACAGCGCCGGGGTCAAGGACGGCCTGGCCGCCCACGAGCTCGGGGCTCTCCTGCTCGTCAACTCCGATCCGGTTCGGAGCTACCCCGACTCCGACGGCTGGCGCAAGGCGCTGTCGGGCAGCTTCGTGGTCTCGATCGCATCCTTCGAGGACGAGTCGACCCGCCTCGCCAACCTGGTCATCCCGGCCGAGACCTGGGCCGAGAAGGAGGGCACGGTCACGCACACCGAGGGTCGCCTCCAGCGCCTGCGCCGCAACGTCCCCCTGCCCGAGGGCATGATCCCGGGCTGGCGCTTCCTGGACGCGGTCGCGGCGGAGCTCGGCGTGGCCGTCGACGCCGAGGCGCCGTCCGATGTCTTCGCCGCGCTCACCGAGGAGATCCCGTTCTATGGCGGCCTGACCTACGAGGAGATCGGCGGCACAGGGATCCGCTGGGGCGACCGCAAACCCGGGCAATCGTGGACGCCACCCGCCGTGGAGCGGAAGAGCACCTCGCGGCCGGACCGTGAGCCGGAGGGCGAGGGATTGCTGCTCGGCACCTACCGTGACCTCTGGGCCACCGACGTGACGAAGCGAAACCCGGCGTTGCGGTTCCTGATGCCCAAGCAGAGGCTCGAGCTGCACGCGACGGACGCCGAGTCCCTGCAGCTCGGCAACGGTGACGCGGTCACGGTGTCAGTCAACGGCCACAGCCTCGAGGCAACCGTCGCGATCCGCGAGCGGATGCGCGAGGGCGCGGCCTTCCTGATCGAGGGCACCGACGAGGCCAATGCCAACCTGCTCACCAACGGCGTCCCGCCCCGCATCGAGGTGAGCAAGCGATGAGCATTCCGCTCGCCGAGGTCAACTACGTCGAGGCGACCTGGGTGATGGTCGTCAAGTCGATCGTCATCTTCCTCGGCGTCTTTGCGATCGTGCCGGTGCTGACGGTCGTCGAGCGCAAGCTGATCGGCCGCTTCCAGAACCGCTACGGACCCAACCGCGTCGGGCCGGTGGGGCTGGTTCAGCCGCTGGCGGACATCGTCAAGCTCGCCGGCAAGGAGATGTTCCGGCCCCAAGCGGCCGTGCCATTCCTCTACGCGATCGCCCCGGCGATCGTGATCTTCTCCGGGATCATCACGCTGGCGATCCTGCCGTTCGGCAACGTGCAGGACGGGCTCGGGCTGTACGGGATCGACGTCTCCATCGGCGTCCTCTACTTCTTCGCCTTCAGCTCGATCTCGTTCTACGGGCTCCTGCTCGCGGGCTGGTCCTCGGGCTCGAAGTACAGCTTCCTCGGCGCGATGCGCTCGGCCGCCCAGCTGATCTCCTACGAGGTCTCGATGGGGCTGGCGTTGCTGGGGGTGGTCCTGATGACCGGATCGCTCTCGCTCACGCACGTCGTCGACGGCCAGGGCGGGATCTGGAACATCGTGCCCCAGATCGTCGGCTTCCTGATCTTCATGGTCGCGGGCTTCGCCGAGACCAATCGCGCGCCGTTCGATCTGCCCGAGGCGGACGCCGAGCTCGTGCAGGGCTACATGACCGAGTACGGCGGGATGCGCTTCGGCTCCTACCTGCTCGCCGAGTACCTCGAGATGTTCGTCGTCTCGGGCATCGCCGTCACCTTCTTCCTCGGCGGCTGGATGGGCCCAGGGCCCGGCTGGCTCGACCCGGTCTGGATGGTGCTGAAGACGCTCACGCTGGTCGCCTTCTTCATCTGGGTGCGAGCGACGCTGCCGCGCCTGCGCTACGACCAGCTCATGTCGCTCGGATGGAAGGTGATGCTGCCGCTGGCGACGCTGAACATCCTGGTCACCGCGGTGATCGTGACGGTGTCGTAATGCAGGCGAAGCTCAACACCGAGAAGACCGACTGGACCGAGTTCCCCTACCTGGAGAACCACGAGGACGTGATCTCGGTCCAGCGCGGGCCGAGGCCCGGCGGCGTCGGTGGCGCCTATCGCGCCTTCGGCGAGACGCTGCGCGGCCTGCGGACCACCTTCGGCCGGGTGCTCGAAGGGCCGGTGACCATCCAGTATCCGGAGGAGAAGACGCCCGTCTACCCGCGCTTCCGCGGCCGTCACAAGCTCCACCGATTCGAGGACACAGGGCTCGAGAAATGCGTCGGCTGCTCGCTCTGCGCCGCCGCCTGTCCGGCCGACTGCATCCGCGTCGTCGCCGCCGAGAACGATCCCGACCACCGGATCTCCGCCGGCGAGCGCTACGCCGAGGTCTACGAGATCAACCTCTCGCGCTGCATCTTCTGCGGCTACTGCGAGGTCGCCTGCCCCTTCGACGCGATCACGATGGGGCACGACTACGAGATGTCCGACTACAACCGATCGGACCTGATCTTCACCAAGGAGATGCTGCTCGCGGAGCCGATCGACAGGACGCCTCTGCGGAGGGAAGGGGAGTAGTGCGCGGCCCCCGGACGCGAAGCGGAGGAGGGCGCCGTTGAAAGAGGTCGCGTTTTTCGCCGGGGCGATCGGCGCGCTCGGTGGCGCGATCGCCGTCATCGCCCTCCGCAACGCCTTCTACAGCGTCCTCGCGCTGATCGTCCACCTGATCTCGCTCGCCGGGCTGTTCCTGCTCCTGCAGGGCGAGTTCATCGCCGCCGCCCAGATCGTCGTCTACGCGGGCGCGGTGATGGTGCTCTACGTGTTCGTTGCGGCCTACGTCGGCAATGTCGACGAGCCGCTCTGGGAGCCGATCCCGGGCCAGCGCTTCATCGCGCCGCTGCTCGGCATCGCGCTCTTCGTCGAGCTGGCGATCGCGATCACGGGCTCGAGCCTTGAGGCGATCGACACCCAGGGCCCGACGGTCGAACTCGGCTTCGGCTCACCGTCGGCGATCGGCCGCCTGCTGCTCGAGCGCTTCCTGATCGCCTTCGAGGCGGCATCTCTTCTCCTACTCGTGGCTGCGGTCGGGGCCGTTGTCCTCGCCGGACGCCACCGGACGGGGGAGGCAAATGCCCCCCAGGAGCCGGCCTGATGGACATCACCTGGTACCTGGTGCTCAGCGCGCTGCTGTTCGCGGTCGGCATTTCGGGCGTCCTGCTGCGCCGCAGCCCGCTGGTGATCCTGCTCTGCCTCGAGCTCATGCTGAACGCCGGCAACCTGGCGCTGCTCTCCTTCTCGCGCTCGCTCGGCAACCAGGACGGACAGGTCTTCGCCCTGATCGTGATGGTGATCGCGGCCTGTGAGGTGGTGGTCGGGCTCGGAATCATCGTCGCGGCCTACAGGCGCCGGATCCCGCTCAACGTCGACGACCTGCGCAGCCTCAGGGGCTAGGACTTGCCCGCAACCGCGTACGGCTGGCTGGTGCTCGCCTTCCCGCTCGCGGGGACGCTGATCGTCAGCCTGGGCTGGAAGCGGCTTCCCGGCCGGAGCGCCGGCTGGATCGCGACGGCGATGATCGCCCTCTCGTTCCTGGCGTCGATCGGGGCTCTGGCTCAGATCCTCGGCGATCCCGTCGATGCCCGCCAGCACACCTCCTCGCTCTACGACTACGCGAGCGCCGGGGGGCTGAACATCCAGCTCAACGTCCTGGTCGACCCCCTCTCCGTCTACATGTGCCTGGTCGTCAGCGGGGTCTCCGCGCTGATCCACCTCTACTCGATCAGCTACATGACCTCGGACCGCGGCTTCAACCGGTTCTTCGCGTACCTCAACTTCTTCGTCTTCTCGATGCTGCTCCTGGTCCTGGCCGGCAACCTGGTGCTGCTGATCGTCGGCTGGTCCTTCGTCGGCTTCGCCTCCTACGCGCTGATCAGCTTCTGGTACCGGCGCACTACCGCAACCAAGGCCGGGATGAAGGCCTTCGTGATCAACGTGATCGGCGACGTCGGCATGGTGCTCGCCGCGTTCTTCATCTTCCGCGAGCTGGGGACCTTCGACCTGCTCTCGATCTTCCACCAGGCGCCGGGCACCTTCCACACCAACCAGGGCGTCGTGGTCGCGATCTGCCTGCTGCTGTTGGTCGGCGCGATCGCCAAGTCCGCTCAGGTCCCGCTGCACACCTGGCTCCCGGACGCGATGGAGGGCCCCACTCCGGTCTCCGCGCTGATCCACGCGGCGACGATGGTGACCGCGGGCGTCTATCTGATCGCGCGCTTCCACCCGCTCTTCGAGATCGGGCTCACCGCCGCGGACATCGCCGCGTTCATCGGGCTCGCGACCCTGCTGATTGCCGCGACGATCGCACTGGTCGTCACGGACCTCAAACGGATCATCGCCTACTCGACCATGAGCCAGATCGGCTACATGTTCGTCGGGGTCGGGATCGGGGCCTACTCGGAGGGCCTCTTCCACCTGATGACCCACGCCTTCTTCAAGGCCCTTCTGTTCATGGCGGCCGGGTCGGTGATCGGGGCGATGGCGAACCGGCAGAACATCGATCTGATGGGCGGCTTCCGCAAGGCGATGCCCTTCACGTCGGCGACGCTTCTGATCGGAGCGCTGGCGCTCGCGGCGTTCCCGCTCACCTCGGGCTGGTTCTCGAAGGACGAGATCCTCGACTTCGCCGCCTACCGGGGCGGCTTCTACGTGATCTTCACGATCGGCGGCTACATCGGCGCGCTGCTGACCGCGTTCTACGCCTTCCGGATCGGCTTCCGGGTGGTCTTCGGCGAACCGTGCGAGGAAGCGCGCGAGCTCGAACAGGGGCACATCCACCACGCGGAGCCGGAGAATCCCGCCACTGGCGAGGCAGAAGACACAGATGTCGGCTTCCCCGGCCCGAGTCACCAGATCGCCGAGCGGGAGATGCCGATGAAGGTCGCGATGTCGGTGCTCGTGATCGGGGCGCTGTTTGCGGGGTTCGTGCAGATCCCTGGGGTCGATGACGTCGTCCACAAGTTCCTGCACGGGTCGTTCCTCGACTCGAAGCTCTACGAGCAGGGGCCGAGCACCACGGCCGCCTACCGGGGCCTGCTGATCGGCGGCCTGATCTCGGTTCTCGGAATCGCGATCGCCTACTACGCCTACCTCCGCAACCGTGGCTGGACGGCGGCTCTCCAGAGGCGCTTCGGATGGGCCCACGACTTTCTCGAGCGGAAGTGGTACTTCGACGAGGCGATCGACCTGCTCTTCGTGCGCCCCTCGCTCGCCGTCGGTCGCTGGGCGAACGCGACCTTCGAGCGCTACGTGATCCAGGGCCTGGTCGTCGGCGTCGTCGACCTGGTCCGCGGCGCGAGCGCCGGCGTCCGCGGGGTCCAGTCCGGCTATCTGCGCTCGTACGCCCTGCTCCTGGTCACCGGCTTCGCCGCCCTAGGCCTCTACTTCCTACTGCAGAGCTCATGATCGAGTTCCTTCTCTGGGCACCCCTCACCCTCGGACTGGCCGCCGCCCTGCTCCCTGGCCGGCTGACGGGCTGGATCGCGGCGTTCGGCCCGCTCGTCTCGCTGGTCCTGGCGATCGTCGTCGTTGCCGGCTTCGATCCCTCCGGCGGCCTGCAGCACACGGTCGATGCGAGCTGGATCCCCACCCTCGGGGTCCGCTACCAGCTTGGCGTCGACGGGATCAGCCTCTTCCTGGTCCTGCTGACGACGATCCTCTGGCTCGCGGCGACGATCTGGTCGGCGCTCAATCCCCCCGAGCGCCCGCGCCTCTACTTCCTGATGTTCGGCCTGGCGGAGACGGCCGTGCTCGGCGCCTTCCTCGCGCAGGACCTGATCCTCTTCGTCCTCTTCTTCGACCTGATGCTGATCCCGTTCTATTTCCTCTTCGGGAGCTGGGGAACCGAGCATCCGGGACGGCCGGAGGAGGACGAGGGCCCGATCCGGCCTCAGCCGGCGACGCTCAAGATGTTCATCTACACGCTGGTCGGCTCGCTCCTGATGCTGGCCGGTGCAATCGCCACCGGGATCCTGGCGGCGGACGGCGGCTCGGTCGACTTCAACATCCAGCACCTGGCGGCAGACCCGCTCGGCAACGGCAGCCAGTACTGGATCTTCTGGTTCTTCGCCGCCGCCTTCCTGGTGAAGATGCCCGCCTTCCCGCTGCACGGCTGGATGCCCGACGCCTACCGCGTCGCACCCCTGCCCGCGCTCGCCCTCTTCTCAGGCGTGCTCTCCAAGGTCGGGGCGTACGGCTTCCTGCGGATCGTGCTGCCGATCTTCCCGGCGGCGACCACCCACTTCCAGGAGCTGGTGCTGATCATCGCCGTCGCGTCGATCCTCTACGGCTCGGTGATGGCCTTCACGCAGACGAGCGCGAGGCTGATCCTCGGCTACTCCTCGATGGCTCAGCTCGGCTTCATCACGCTGGGGATCTTCAGCCTGCGGCCCGACGGCGCCGACGGCGCGGTGCTCAACATGGTCAACCACGGGCTCGTCGTGGCGCCGCTGATGCTGATCGCGGTGCTGCTGGTCGAGCGGGCCGGAACCGACGACATCCGCCGGATGGGCGGGCTCGCGACGCGAGCGCCGGTGCTCGCCGCGCTGTTCCTGATCGCGACGCTGGCGCTGCTGGCGATGCCCGGCTCGGCCAACTTCGTCGGCGAGTTCTACATCCTCAACGGGATCTTCCAGGAGAAGATCGTCTACGCCTTCGTGGCGGCGGTCGGGATCGCCCTGGCCGCCTACTACGCGCTGAGGCTGTACCAGCACGCGATGCACAACCGCAAGCCGGACGGCATCGAGTCGCGCGAGATCGGCCTGGTGCGTGGCGCGGTGCTCACCGGCCTGATCGCCTGCATCGTCGGTATCGCGCTCTGGCCGGGGCTGATCCTGCACCGCGCCGATGACTCGGTCAGCGGCCAGCTCAACCAGACGGCCGAGGCGCCGACAACGGTGGCCCAGCGATGAACTTCAACGCTCCGCACGTCGACTACGCCGGGCTCTCCCCCGTGATCGCCCTCACGGCGGGGCTCGTGATCGTGCTGATGGTCGGCCTGATCCCGCGCCTCGGCCGCTTCGCGATGGCCTACCTGACGATCGCCGTGCTGGCGGCCACCGCCGGCCTGGCGATCTGGCAGTGGGGCTCGAACACCGACCTGGTCGCGGGCGCCCTTCGCCTCGACGCCTTCGGCCTGGCGGCGACGATGATCGCCTGCCTTGCCGCGGCGGTCGCCGTCTTCCTCTCGATCCGCGAGCCGGCAGCGGACGAGGCCGGCCACGGCGCCTTCTACTCGCTGCTACTGGGCTCGGTGCTGGGGATGACGCTCATCGCGCAGGCCCAGAACCTGATCGCCTTCTTCGTCGCGCTCGAGTTGCTCTCGATCCCGCTCTACGTGCTCTGCGCGTCGGCACGGCGGACCGAGCGCTCGCTCGAGTCCGGTCTCAAGTACCTGATCATCGGCTCGATCGGTTCGGCGACTGTCCTCTACGGGTTCGCGCTGCTATACGGCGGCTCGGGCTCGACCGACTTCGCCGGCATCGCCAAGGGCGTCGCCGGGGACAACGGAAACGACACGATCGTTCTGATCGGAGTCGCGATGGTCGCCACCGGGCTCGCCTTCAAGACCTCGGTCGCGCCCTTCCATCAGTGGACGCCCGACGTCTACCAGGGTGCTCCCACCCCGATCACGGCCTTCATGGCGGTGGCGACCAAGGCGGCGGCCTTCATCGCGCTTGCCCGGCTCTTCGAGGTTGCACTCGGCCCGATCGCCGACGACTGGAAGCCGGCGCTCGCAGCCCTGGCGGTCGTCTCGATCGCCGTCGGCAACATCGGCGCCCTCGGGCAGGACTCGCTGAAGCGGCTGCTCGGCTACTCGGGGATCGCGCAGGCGGGCTACATGCTCGCCGGCGTCGTGGTCGCGACCGAGAAGGGGCTCGAGGCGCTGGTCTTCTACCTCGCCGCCTACACGCTGATGAACCTCGCCGTCTTCGCCGTGGTGGTGGCTCGCGAGCGCGAGACCGATCACGGCGACGACATCGAGGCGCTGGCGGGCATCGGCCGCACCCGCCCGCTGCTCGCCTGGCCGCTGACCATCGGGATGCTCGCCCTCGCCGGGTTGCCCGGAACCTCTGGGTTCATGGGGAAGCTGTTCCTGATCGAGGCGAGCGTCGACGGCGACTACACCTGGCTCGGCGTTGCGATCGTGATCGGGACGATGGTGTCGCTCGCCTACTACCTGCGGGTGATCGCCGCCGTCTGGATGTGGCCGGAGCCCAGCGCCGCCCCTCGCACCGAGCCCGGCGGGCTACCCGCGATCGCGGGCGGATCCCCGGAAGCCGACTTGATCCCGAGAGGTGCGAGCCGCTGCGCGCTGATCGTTGGCTCGGCCCTGGTCTGCGGCGCGGCCACGATCGCCTTCGGCGTTGCCCCCTCGCCGCTGATCGACTGGGCCTCGCACGCGGCCGGGTCGCTGGCGACGACGGTCTAGCGGTCCGGCGCCGAACGCCGGACGAGCTAACGCAGGCGCTGCGTCGCGCTGACGGGCTGGTCCCCGGGCGGGGTCGCCGTCACCTTGACGTTGGCCGACCCGCGGCGGCTAAGGAAGTTCCTCCCGGAACGGCTCAGCGCCAGCTTGACGGTGCGCGAGCCGCCCGCAGACACGGCGATGCCGCGAGCGGTACCGAGCTTCCTCTTCCCCACGCGAGCTGTCAGCGAGACGTTCTTGCTGGCGAGCAAGCCGCGCAGCTTGACCTTCAGCTTGCCGCTCCGGGCGACCGGGCCCAGACTGCGGCTGAGGACCGTGACCGCGACCGTGGGAGAGGCGCTGGGGGTAACCACCAGCTGGCCTGACATCTGGGTGGGGTGCACGGTGCAGAAGAACCGGTAGGTGCCCGGGGCGAGGGAGTCCGTTCCGCTCACCGGGGTCTGGCCGATGTTGATCTGGGCGGAGCGGAACAACGGCTCGTTCTTGGGCCCGCCGGTGTCGAACGCGGTCACGTCATGTGGCGAGCTGCCGGGGTCCTGGTTCTGGAAGGTGGCCGTCGCTCCCCGGTCGATCGTGAAGCTGGCCTTGCCGTAGCTGCAGCACGTGGTCGACGTGGTGATCGCCTCGGAGGCCCCGAGCGCCTGGCCGGCGCCGAATGCGGCCGCCCCGATCGCGGCCAGGGCCACGATCACCCTCCGCACGCTGAAACGCCTGCCGCCCACTACCCGATCAGCCTGAATCTCGTCTTGGCCTTCGAGGTCTTGCCGAATCTGTCGGTGGCCTTCGCCGTGACGACGACCTTCCACGCTCCGCCGCCGCCGAGTGCCGCCCTGATCCGCTTGCGCGCCGCCTTCGAGAACCTCAGCTTGATCTTGGTCCGGACGTTGGGGTTGAGCGACTTCGTGGAGCGCTTGGCATCGAGCGCCTGCGAGAGGACTCGGGCCGCGCTCGAGCTCTTCGCACTCGCGCCCCGCACCTTCGCCCGCAGCTGCACGGTGGCGGCCTTGTCGACGGTCTCGATGACCGCGGCCTTCGCAAGCCTCTGCTTCTTCTGAGCCTTCAGCTTCTGTCGTGGGCTGTTCTGCGGCTCGACGCGGAACGCTCCCCTCATGAAGGGATGGATCCGGCAGAAGTACGTGTAGGTGCCGGTCGGCAGATCCTTGGGCGTCTGCCAGGTGTCGCGATTGGCGGCCGGAGCGTTTCCGATGGCGCCGGGCACGTTGTTATTGAAGCCGAGCTCACCCGAGTCGAAGGTCACCGGCCCGTTGGCGATCGGGTAGGCGATGCCCGTCGTGCCGGTACAGGGGTCCTTGCACGCCGTGATCGTGTGGAAGGCATTGGTGTTCGGCACCGCGTCGTAGTTGCGGAAGGTGAGCGCCTGCCCCGGCTCGATCGTCGGCACGCTCGGGCCTGTGCTCGGAACCGCCTGGAACGCGAAGGATTGGATGCCGACCGTGTTGTTCGGCGCCGGCGCGCTCAACAGCGACAGCGGGTTGGGGGCGCCCGTCGGGTCGCCGCCGTGGTTGTCGTTCTCGCTCAGGTGGGTGTGAGTGAGGACCTCGTCCTGCGGGATGTCGTCGGCCTGCGCATCCTTGACCGTGGTGTCGCTGGGGAGCGTCCCGTTGTAGTAGGCGACCGGCATGATCCCCATGACCTCGTACCAGTCGGCTCTTTGCGTGTCGTAGGTGGCATGCACGCTCACGGTGTCACCGGCCTGCACACCGACGCGCCAGGGACCCGGGCATCCCTGTGTCACAGCATCCCCACATGTACCGCCCATCGCGACGTCCCATGAGACCTCTCCCGCCGGCTCGTAGTAGTGGGCATCGGAGGTGAAGAGCGTGTTGGTGTTGCCGCTGCGGGTGTCCCGCATCTGCATGTTCAGGCCGCCTGGATGCAGGTGTCCGGCGGTGGCGATCAGGGTCACGGGGTGGTCCGGGGTCCAGCTCTGAGCATCTCCGAGACAACCGTGGCTGTCGATGGCCCGCCCATTGGCCCCGCACGGATGCAGATCCGCCCCCGGCGCTTGGTCGGGGAAGGTGTAGGTCCCATTCTGCCCGTCGGATCGCAGGGCGTCGAAGACCGGATAGAGGCTGGGGTTCCCGGCGACGTCCAGCCACTTGGTATGCACCTGCTTGATCGAGGCGGCGGCGGGTGAGCTGTCGGGGACGAAGTCGATGCGCCAGACGACGTAGACCTGCGCAGGCTTGGCGACGAGGTCGTGCAGCATGTCATTGAGGCCCCAGGCGTCGCCCGGATGGCTCCGCCAGCCGAAGCCCTGTGGGAGCTGCTGGATCGTCTTCTCCTCCCCGACCGCGAACTGCGGGTTGCCATTGACGGTCCAGACGGCGTGATGCAGGTGAAGGACGTCTACCGGCGGAACCGTTCCGTCCGCATAGATGAACTCGGGATCAAAGCGGGTGATGTAGCCGTCTTCCTGGGGCCAGAGCTTGGTGTTGCTGCCGTCGATCGCCGGCCGGAAGCGGATGATGTTCTGGCCCGGGGTGATGGTGACCGGCCCGTAGCAGTAGGTGATGTGCTCGACGCCGGTGTAGTTGACGTGGGGTACGGCGCCGGGCTTGTCGGCGATCGGCGGGCACCCGCCGTCGATTCCCGCCTTGGCGGCAGGTGGTGAGATCAGCAACAGCGCCGCGAACGCGCAACCGATTGCGATCAGCCAGATCTGGACCCGGGGGCGATTCGAAGCTTCCATGCTCCCCTCCCTTCCCCGGGCAAAGTATCACGGCGGGTTCGATTGGACGCGATCGGTCCGAACCCGGGGAGCGGCCTTCCGCGAGGATGCCGGGCGCTTGGGCGTCCTGCTCACCATCGCCGCCATCGCTGTCTCCGGCACCGCCGGGGTCGCCGCCGAGCGCCGCTGGCCGCACGTGGCGGTGGGCTGGGCGCGCCGGTTGCTCGTCCTCTCGCTTTACACCCTGCTCCCGTTCGTGGTCTTCTTCAACCTGGCCCGCACCCACATCAACGCCGACGAGGCCGGCGGGTTGGTGATCGGGTGGGTTGCGATCCTCGCCGCCGCGGGCCTCGCCTGGTTTGCCGGCGTGCGCCTGCTGCGTCTCGCCCGCCCGTCCACCGGCTCCCTGATCACGGGCACGTTGATCCCGAACTCGGGCTATCTCGGCTATCCGCTTGTCGCCTCGCTCCTCGGGTTCCACGCGCTGGGCGAGGCGGTGGTCTACGACATCAGCGTCTCCGGCCCCTCCCTGCTCCTGCTCGGCTTCGGGACGGGCGCGGCCTTCGGCACCAAGGTGGGAGAGGGATTCCGCGAGCGCATGGTCGCCTTCTTCACCCGCAACCCGCCGCTCTACGCGGCGATCGCCGGGCTCCTCGTACCCAATTCCCTCGCGCCCGACGTCCTCGTCGACATCTCGCGCGGCTTCGTCGTCGCGCTCCTGCCGATCGGCTTCTTCGCCGTCGGAGCGGTGCTGGCGGAGGAGGTCGAGGACAGCGCAAAACGGGTCGCTCCTCGGCTTCGCCTGCGGAGCGCCCTCGCATATGCGCTCGGATCGCCCTTCGACCCGCCCGTCAGCGCGGCGATCCTGTTGCGGCTCGCGATCGCCCCGGGACTGCTCCTGATCCTGTCGCTGCCGTTCATCGACCTCCCAGGGCCGTACCTGCTGCTGGCCGCGATGCCCTGCGGCATCAACACCCTGCTCGTCGCCCACGTCTACGGGCTCGACTCGAAGTTGGCGGCGCAGGCCGTTGCCTGGACCACCGCGATTGCCATCGCGGCCGTCCTGATCGCCGAGACGATCTGGGGATAGATCCCCGGATCATCCGCCGAAATCGCGGGCCGGGAGCATCGGCCCGGCCGTCTACGATCATCAGCCCGTGCGC
>JBKPTM010000304.1:0-2339 GCA_046765935.1 Actinomycetota bacterium
GGGGGGAGCACTGCTCGCGGATCCGTCGCTTGATCTCCGCCTGCAGCTCGTCGGTGAGCTCCGCGTCCTCGCGGAGGACGACGAAGAGGGGCATCCAGCCCTCGGTTCCCTCGCGCGGGACGTCGACGACCAGTGCGTCGAGGACCCGGGGGACGGCGGCCACCGCGCGGTAGATCTCGGCCGTGCCCATGCGAATGCCGCCGCGGTTGATGGTCGAGTCGGAGCGGCCGTAGATGATCGCCGTGCCGCGCGAGGTGATCTCGATCCAGTCGCCGTGGCGCCAGATGCCGGGGTACATCTCGAAGTAGCTGGCGCGGTAGCGGGAGCCGTCCTCATCGCCCCACAGGTAGATCGGCATCGATGGCATCGGCTCGGTGATAACCAGCTCGCCGACCTCGTCGGTCACGGCGTTGCCGTCCTCGTCGAAGGCCTCGACCTTGGCGCCGAGCGCCCGGGCCTGGAGCTCGCCGCGATAGACGGGGAGCAGGGGCACGCCGCCGACGAACGCCGTGCAAAGGTCGGTGCCACCGCTCGTCGAGAAGAGCCAGGTGTCCTCGCCCACGTGGTCGTAGACCCACTGGAAGCCCTCGGGCGAGAGCGGCGAGCCGGTGGAGCCGACCGACTTGAGGCGCGAGAGGTCGCGGCCTGAGCTCGGCTCGACTCCGTCCTTCATGCAGGCCGCGATGTAGGCGGCGCTGGTGCCGAAGCAGGTCATTCCGGTGCGCTCCGCGAGGTCCCAGAGGACCCCCATGTCGGGGGTCGCGGGGTTGCCGTCGTAGAGGACGATCGAGGCCGGCGTGAGCAGGACGCCGACCAGGAAGTTCCACATCATCCAGCCGGTGGTGGTGAACCAGAAGACGCGGTCCCCGGTCTTGGCGTCGAGGTGCAGATAGCCCTTCTTGAGCTGCTCGAGCAGGATGCCGCCGTGGCCGTGGACGATCGCCTTGGGCAGGCCGGTGGTGCCCGAGGAGTAGAGGACCCAGAGGGGGTGGTCGAAGGGAACGCGCTCGAAGGAGAGATCGACCCCCTGGCCGAGGTCGAGAAGCTGGTCCCAGGTCATCGGGGTCGCCGACTGGCGCTCCTCGAGCACCGAGAGGTCGGGCGAGGCGCTCAGGTAGGGGACGACGACGATCCGCTCGAGGCTCGGGATCTGGGCGGCGATCTCGCCGATCGTCTCCATGCGGTCGAAGTCCTTGCCCCCATAGCGGTAGCCGTCGACGCAGATCAGCACCCTCGGCTCGATCTGGGCGAACCGGTCGACGACGCTGCCGAGGCCGAAGTCCGGTGAGCAGCTGGACCATGTGGCGCCCAGGCTGGCCGCGGCCAGGAAGGCGATCAGGGCCTCGGGCCCGTTCGGCAGATAGGCGACGACTCGATCGCCCTGGGTGACGCCGAGGGAGCGGAGGCCCTCGCGAACCGCCCCGACCCGCTCTCGGAGCTCGCCCCAGCGGAGCTCGGTGAGGTCGCGGAGCTCGGAGGCGTAGACGAGGGCGACCTCGTCGTCGGCCTTGCCGCGGAAGATGTGCTCGGCGTAGTTGAGCCTGGTCCCCGGGAACCAGTCGGCGCCGGGCATGATCCGGTCCTCCAGTACGACTTCCGGTGAGGGGTCCTCCAGCTCGCGCTGGTCCTCGCCCGACGCGATCACGTCGAAGTGGTCCCAGATCGTCCGCCAGAACTCCTCGATCTCGGTCGTCGACCAGCGCCAGAGCCCGTGGTAGTCCTCGAAGTGGAGTTCGCGGGTGTCCGCAAGCCAGCGCATATAGCGCGTCAGCGGGGAGCGCTCGACCATCTCGGCCGAAGGCGCCCAGAGGATCTCGGGCTCGGCGGTCCTCCCCTCGAGCGTGCGCTCCTCCATGGCCTGATCCTTACACGCGTTGCGCGGCGGCGGCCGGTGGGTTGGCCGGCTCCGCTGTGTCCGCGCGGCCCGCGTCCCGGTCGATCAGCCGGGCCAGCGCGACCACGAAGTCAGTGGCGCGCCCGAGCGCGGCGGAGTCGACGCGCTCGGGGACGTCCTCGTGGGTGTGGTACCAGGAGGCTAGGTTGCCGTCGGCGTCCGTCGTTCGCAGCGTGATCGAGCGGAGATGGAGGATGCGAGGTGGCAGAGCGTCGTCCAGGAGCGGGTGGCGGATGGGCCTCGCGTCGCCGTCGGCGGCACCCGCCGCCGCGAGGGCCTCGGCGAGCTCGACGAGCTGGCGGTCGTGGGGAATGCTGATCACGGCACCCTCGCTGATCTCGTAGGCGACCTGGCCGGATGAGACCGAGTCGACGTTGACGAAGTAGGTGCTGTCCCGGTCGAGCTGCTTGCGGCGGGCGCGGACGAAGGCGCGGCTGCCCTCGCA
>JBKPTM010000305.1:0-6213 GCA_046765935.1 Actinomycetota bacterium
CGAGATCGCCTCGCCCGAGAGCCGGATGCAGGGCTTCGCGATGTGGTCGATCCTCACCTTCCTCCTCAACGCGACGCTCTTCATCCTGATCGGCCTGCAGCTGCCGACGATCGTCGACGGCCTGAGCGGCGAGCCGGCGGGTCAGGTGGTGGGCTATGCCGCCGTCGTCTGCGCCGTCGTGGTCGCGATGCGCTTCATCTGGACCAACGCGATGACCGCGGTCATCCGGACGCTCGATCGACGCCCATCTCAGCTCGCCCGCCGCGGCACCTGGCAGATGCGGGTGGCGAGCTCCTGGTCGGGGATGAGGGGGGCGGTCTCGCTCGCCGCCGCCCTGGCCTTACCGCTGCAGACGAACGCCGGCGAGCCCTTCCCCGGCCGCGACCTGATCCAGTTCATCACCTTCTCGCTGATCCTGGTGACGGTGGTGGGTCAGGGCCTGACCCTGCCATGGCTGATCCGGAGGCTCGGCCTGGTCGAGGACGGCGTCGACGAGGAGAACGAGGAGCTCAAGGCACGGCTGGTGATCGCGCGGGCCGCGCTCGACCGGGTGGACGAGCTCGAGGGCGAGGAGTGGACCCGGGACGAGACGATCGAGCGCGTCCGCGCGCTCTACAGGTTCCGGAAGCGCCGCTTCGCCGCCCGGGCCGGGAAGCTCGACGGCGCCGACTCCGACGGCATCGAGGACCGCTCGCTCGCCTATCAGCGGCTGATGCACGAGATCTACGCGGCCCAGCGCAGCGAGCTGGTGCGGCTCCGGAACCAGCGCAGGATCAGCGCCGAGGTGATGCGTCGCGTCGAGCGCGAGCTCGACCTGGAGGAGTCCCGGCTCGAGGTCTAGTCGCCCGGCGTGAGAACGTGCCCGACGGCCGGGTCGGACTTCCCGTCCAGCAGATCGCGGTAGATCCGCTCGACGTCCCCGGCCCCGGAGCCGTGCTCGACGCGGAGCCAGCCGCGCAGCCACTCGACGTAGGGGGACCAGCTCTCGGCCAGGCGGTCGTTGACCCCGTTCGGCCCCCAGTCCTCGGCGCGCTTCTCGAGGCGCGTGGGCGCGAAGAAGAATTCCGGATCCGGGCCGGCCAGCTCGGAGCCGCCGCCGAGATCCTCGCGGTGGGTGATCCCCACGGCGGCCGAGTGCTTGAGCCGATCGCCGAAGTGGCCGTGGACGGCGCTGCGGATCTTGGCGTCGCCCGAGACGTCGACGTAGACGGCCGGCGCGCGCTCGAGTGAGTCCAGCTCCTCGTAGGGCACCACCTTGTCGTAGACGCCGAGCGACTCGGTGAACTCGACGTTCCCCGGCGAGGTGAGGCCGACGACCTCGATCCCCTCGCGCTTGTCGAGCAGGTAGGCGAGGGCCGATGAGGTGCGGCTCGAGGCGCTCGAGATGACCGCCGTGCTCGCGCCGAACATCCCCTCGTCGTCCAGGAAGTCGTCGATCAGGAACGAGGTGAAGTAGAGGGGCCAGAGGAGGATCTCGTAGTCCTCGTTCTCCTTCTCGTACATCGCGTTGCCGTCGGTGCGGAGGTAGCGGTTGTAGGCGCCGGGGAGATGCGCGCGGTGCGGGCTCGCGTCCACGAAGTCGGTCTCGCTGGGCCGGTCGGGCCTCACGACCAGGTGGCTGGCGGGCGGCAGATAGCCGTAGACCCGGGTTCCCTCGGGGACGCCGTCGGCCTCGCTCTTCACCACGTCGGCGTAGCCCCAGACCGGCATCCGCACCCAGGAATCCTCGGCCGGGAAGAAGTCCCAGTAGTTCATCGCCTCGCCCATCACCGCGTAAGTGATGTTGTTGGTGGTCAGCCCGAAGAGGTCGACGCCGAGTAGGACCTGCCCCGGCTCGAGCTCGGGCGTCTCCGCGTCGACGAAGCGCGTCTCGTGCAGGTTCTCTTTGCGTATCTGAAAGTCGATCAGGGCAGCTTATTGAGCCGGATCGGCCCTAGGGCGTCGCCGCCTTCAGCTTCCTCTTCGCGGCGAGCAGGACGCGGTCGGCCGCGTCGTGGAGGCTGAGCGCATCCCCCGTCGTGGCGGCCACGCCGTAGGAGGCGGTGACGGATCCGTCGCCGAGGTGGGCCTCGGCGATCGCGTCGGCCAGCCGCTTGGCCGCGATCTGCCCGCCCTCGAGCGTCGTCTCGGGCATCAGGACGGCGAACTCGTCGCCGCCGATCCGGAAGGCGTCGTCGGTGAGCCGCGAGGAGTCGATCACCTGCGCGACGCCCTTCAGCACCTCGTCGCCGGCGGGGTGGCCGTAGCGGTCGTTCACCTCCTTGAACCCGTCGAGATCGAACAGGCAGAGAGCGAGCGGGTGGCCGTAGCGGGCGCTCCTCGCCGCCTCCACAACGCGCCGCTCCTCGTACGCGCGGCGGTTGAACAGCCCGGTGAGGGCGTCGGTCCTGCCCTCCTTGGCGGCGATCTCGAACAGCGAGGCGTGGGCGAGATGGGCGGACATCGCGTCGCTCAGCAGGTTCAGGGTCTCGACGTCCGCGGGGCCGAACTGGCGCGGGTTCGGCGAGTACACCTTGAGCACGCCGACCGCCTGGCCGTGGTGCTTGAGCGGGACGCAGATCATCGAGCGGAGGTTGACCCTGCGCGAGGCCCGGCGGTCGACCCGCGGGTCGATCTCGGTGTCCTCGCAGTAGAGGACCTGGTCCCGGTCGAGCGCCAGGCCCGAGAGGGTGCTGCGCCGGTCCATGCGGATGCCGAGGTAGGGGGTGGCCTCGCCCGAGGTCACGGCGTAGATCATCTCGTCGCCGTCCGGCAGCTCGATCACCGCCGACGTGGCGCCGGTGATCTCCTGCGCGCGCCTCGCGACCAGGTCCATCACTTGGTTGGTGTCGAGATCCGAGGCTGCGATCTCGCTCTGGGTCTTGATGATCGCCATGAGGCGATCGCGGCTTGCCTCCATGCACCTCATTTATCGGGAGGCCGCGGTACCGACTATTGGACGTGGACGCCGATTGGACACTCGTTGGACGGAAGTCCAGCCTGAGGCTTATCCGGGCGACCCGGAAAACGGCGCAAAGAGCGGGCTTTGAGCGCGGTTCTTAACCCGCTGTTGTTTCTCGATTAAGAGAGGCCGGGTAAACCGCTCAACTTGGCACGAGAAGAGACCTTGGAGGCCGGACGATGAGCGGACGGCTTTCCGCACTCGACGATTCCTTCCTCGCGGTCGAGAACCCCAGCGCCCACATGCACGTCGGCTGGGCAGCGGAGTTCGGGCGACCGGAGAAGGGCCGAGCGCCCAGGTTCGACGAGCTGCGGGATCACATAGCGAGCAGGCTCTGCCGCGCTCCGCGCTACAGGCAGCGGATCGCCTCGGTGCCCTTCGGCCTGAACGCTCCGATCTGGGTGGACGACGAGAGCTTTGACGTCGACCGCCACGTCGTGCGATCGAGCGCGACCACGCTCAGGGAGCTGGCTGACTCGTGCATGTCCACCCAGCTGCGGCGCGACCGCCCCCTCTGGCAGATCTGCATCGCCGATCGGCTCGAGACCGGACGGATCGGGCTCGTCGGCAAGGTGCATCACTGCATGGTCGACGGCATCGCGGCCGTCGAGCTGGGCTCCCTCCTGCTCGACCCGACACCCGATCCGCCGTCCGAGGAGGACGATCGATGGTCGCCGAGCAAGGCTCCGGGCGCGGCGCGGCGGCTGCTCGGCGGAATCCTCGACCTGATCCGGGCGGAGGCCTCCCTGGTGAAGCTTCCGGCGCGCGTCGTGAGCTCGCCGGGGCGGATCGCGGAGTTTGTGGAGCCGGCCCGCCGTGCACGTGACGCGCTCGCCGAGTCGATGCGGGCGGCCGAGCCGCGCGAGCCGGTCAACCAGCCGATCACCGGCGCCCGGCACCTGGCCTGGTTCAGCCGGCCGCTCGAGGACCTGAAGAGGGCGGGTCGCCCACTCGGCGCTTCGGTGAACGACGTGCTGCTCGCCTCGGCGGCCGGCGGGATCCGCGGCTATATGCGCAGCCATGACCGCGACCCGGTGCCGCTCAAGACGATGGTCCCCGTCAACGTGCGGGAGGGCGACGCCTCGGAGTTCGGAAACCGGATCTCGTTCGTCTTCATCGATCTGCCCTGCGACGAGCCGGACCCGATCCGCCGCCTCCAGGACATCCGTCTGGAGATGACCGAGCGCAAGGAGGCCGGCCTGCCCGAGGGTGGCGACACCGTGATGGCCGCGATCAAGTACATGCCACGGCCGGCGCAGCACGCCATCAGCCGGATGATCGCCAGCCCCAAGACCTTCAACCTCACGGTCTCGAACATCCCGGGTCCGCGCCAGCGGATGTACATGCGCGGCTGCGAGCTGGTCGCCGCCTACCCCGTGGTGCCGATCGCCGACAAGCACGCCGTCTCGATCGGGATGACCACGATCCGGGACCAGGCCTGCTTCGGGCTCTACGCGGCGAGCGAGATGCTGCCCGACTCCGACGAGCTTGCGGAGGCGATGAGCGCCTCGCTCGACGAGCTGATCGAGCAGGTCACCTGGTGATCAGGCAGGCTCGAGCACGGCGATCGAGGGTGGTACCTCTGCCACCCGCATAGAGATTGGGCAGGCGGGTACCGGCAGGACATGTACCCGCTGTCCGGCGAGGCAAGGGCGGATCGCGGCGGCGCGCCTTGGGCGGCGCTCGCCCCGGCGTGCCTCGGATACTTCTTCGTCCTCCTAGACGTCACGGTCGTCAACGTCGCGCTGGCGAACATGTCCAGCGACCTCGGTACGAGCCGTGACGGGCTGCAATGGGTGGTCGACGGGTACGCGCTCGTCCTCGCCAGCCTGATGCTGTCGGCGGGCGACATCGCCGACCTGGTCGGCCGACGGCGGATTTTCGTGGGCGGCCTCGTGCTCTTCGGCGCGTCCTCGCTGATCTGCGCGGTTGCGCCCAGCGTCGCAGTGCTCGTCGCGGGGCGGGCGGTGCAGGGCCTCGGCGCCGCGGCGATCCTGCCGACCTCGCTCGCGATCATCAATCACGCCTTCGCGGACAGCGAGGAGCGCACGAAGGCGATCGGCTTCTGGGCTGCGCTTGGATCGCTCGCGCTGGTGGCCGGCCCGCTCGCCGGCGGCGTGCTCGTCGACGCGATCGACTGGCGGGCGATCTTCTGGCTCAACCTGCCGCTGGCCGCGATCGCGGTCGCGCTCACTCTGGCGCTGGTCGAGGAGTCGTCGGATCCGGGTGAGCGTTCGATCGACGTGCGGGGGCAGCTCTTCGCGGTCGGGGGGTTGGCCGGACTGGTCTTCTTCCTGATCGAGGGCGGCCGGCTCGGCTGGGGCGTGCCGCCGGTGATCTCGGCGCTGGCAGTCGCCGTGATCAGCGCGATCGTCTTCATCCGAACCGAGCTGCGCCGACGCGACCCGATGCTGCAGCTCGGCTACTTCCAGAACCGGACCTTCTCCGCCGCGAACGCCGGCAGCGGCCTGATGAACCTGGGGACTCTCGGGGCGCTGTTCGCCTTCAGCATCTACCTGCAGCAGGAGCAGGGCGAGTCGCCAATCGAGGCCGGTCTCCACATCCTTCCCTGGACGGGGACGCTGGCGATCTTCGCCGTGGTCGGCGGGAGGATCGCGCAGCGATTCGGGGCGCGGTTCCCGGCCGGCTTAGGCCTCGGCCTGACCGGGGTGTCGTTCGTCGTCGTCGCGATGCTGCCGAGCCAGGACGGAGCTGCGGCTCTGCTCGCACTCGGGCTCGCCGGAATCGGACTCGGCGTCGCCACCCCCGCGCTCGTCTCGGCCGCCACGGCAGCCGTGCCCGCCCCGCGGGCCGGGATGGCCGCCGCAGTCAACAACACTGCCCGTCAGGCGGGCGGCGCGATCGGCGTGGCGCTGATCGGTGCGATCGGCGCGATCCAGGCGGCGATGGCCGTCGCCGGCGCGATCCTGCTGCTCGGCGGCGGGATCGGCCTGGGCCTGATCCGCGAGTAGAGGTCTGCCCCACTGCTACGCGGGCCGACAGCGCCAGACCAACCGGGCGAGGAGGACGCAGAAAGCGGCCAGCGCCAGAAGCGCGCAAACGTCGGTGAGGGCGAAATCGGAGTCGAGTAAGCGATGCCTGGTTGCGAGCGTCGGGATGACCGCCACCGCAAGCACCTCGGCTGACCGAAACGCCAGCAAGCCACGGATCGGTTTAGAGCGCAACCACGCGAAGTCCTCCGCCCTCTGCTCTACAGCCAGCACCGCGAGCAGAGTGAGGACCCAGGTCTGCAGCCCCTCCCGCAGCAGACC
>JBKPTM010000306.1:0-2287 GCA_046765935.1 Actinomycetota bacterium
GCGGTCGGGTCGGGGCTCGCGATCGCGGTCGTGAGGGCGACGAAGGGGCCGAAGCGCCCGACCGAGCTCGCGACGTTGACCAGGATCGGTTCGACGGCGAAGCCGACCACCAGGACCGCGACCACCGCGACCGCCTGGTTCCTCACCACGGCTCCGATTCCCACGCCAAGCGACCCGACCAGCGCCGCCACCGCGGCGTTGCGGCCGATCTGGCCGATCAGCTCCCCTGCGGACGGAACCGGTAGATCGCGGGACTCGAGGATCGAGACGCCGACGACAGTGACGGCTATCGAGATCGCCAGCGAGAGGGCGAGCCCGGCGACCGCGAAGGCGATCGTCTTCGCGGCGAGGAAGCGGATGCGGTCGGGGGAGGCGAGCAGCGAGCTCGTGATCGTCCGGTGCCGCCACTCGCCAGTGATCCCGACGATGGCCAGGATCGTGATGAAGAGGCCGCTCGTATCGGACTGGAAGACGTCCGCCAGGACCGAGTGCTCCGTCGGGGTGGAGAGCGACGCGACCAGTGCGGTGAGCAGGAGCGATGTGCCGACCGCGACCGCGGCGAGGGCGATGAAGGTGCGCGTCGTGCGCAGCTTGATCAGCTCCGCCTCCAGCAGGGGTCTCATTCGTCTCCCTCGGTGAGCTCGAAGAAGGCCTCCTCGAGCGAGCGCGAGACGGGCCGTAGCTCGCGCAGGGCGATCCGTTGCTCGTTGGCTACGTCCCCGACCGCCTCGGGCGAGGCCCCGTGCGCTACCAGGCCGCCCGCGGGATCGGGCGTCGCCCGCAGACCTCGGTCCCCGAGTGCAGTCGCGAGCCGATCGTCGTCCGCTGAGCGGACGCGGGTGACCGGCCCCTCCGGGGATCCGAGGACGCTCTCGAGGGGGCCGCTCGCCCGCATCACACCGTGCGAGATCACGACCACGTCGTCAACGCTCTGAGCGACCTCGGAGAGCAGGTGGCTCGAGACCAGGACGGCCCGCCCGCTCGCGGCCTGCGCGCGGAGGAGGTCGCGGATCCAGCGGATCCCGGGCGGGTCGAGGCCGTTCGCGGGCTCATCCAGGATCAAGACGCGGGGGTCGCCGAGCAGTGCGGCTGCGATCGCGAGCCGCTGGCGCATCCCCATCGAGTAGCCCTTCACCCGCCGGTCGGCCGCTTCGGAGAGGCCGACCTCCTCGAGCACCCGGCTCACCCGCTCCGGCGGATGCTCACCGGCGGCGGCCAGGATCCGGAGGTGGTTGCGGCCGCTGCGGCCCGGGTGGAAGCTCGCGTCCTCGAGCACGGCGCCGACCTCGCTGCTGGGGTGGCCGAGGTCCCCGTAGCGCTGGCCGGAGAAGGTGGCCGTCCCCGCGTCGGCATGGATCAGCCCGAGCAGGACCCGCAGCGTGGTGCTCTTCCCCGCGCCGTTGGGGCCGAGGAAGCCAGTGACACGCCCTGCGCCGACCTCGAAGGACAGGTCGGAGACGGCCTGCACGCTCCCGAAGCGCTTGCTGATCTTCCTGATCTCGACCGCGGCCAAACCGGCCGCGCACTCTAAGGGCGCTAGCCGGCCGGCAGCGCGTAGATCGCGATCGCGGCGAAGTCGCAGGCGGCTGCGGCGATCACCAGCAGGTGAAAGATCTCGTGGTAGCCGAAGACCGCGGGCTTCGGGTCGGGCCGGCGGCGGGCGTAGACGATCGCTCCGGCCGTGTAGAGGACACCTCCCAGGACGATCAGCCCGAAGCCGACGGGGCCGAGCCCGTCCCAGAGCTGGGGGAAGGCGAGGATGGCGATCCAGCCGGTGGAGATGTAGACCGCGGCGGTCACCGGCTTCGGGGCGTTCCACCAGAGCAGGTTGAGCACGGTCCCGGCTCCGGCCATGACCCAGACCGCGATCAGGACCACATGGGCGATGGAGCCGTGCAGGACGAGCAGCGCGAAGGGCGTGTACGTCCCCGCGATCAGCACGAAGATCATGGTGTGGTCGAGGCGGCGCATCCAGCGGCGCGCCGCGGGCCGCCAGTCGGTCCGGTGATAGAGGGCGCTCACCCCGAGGAGCGCGGAGAGGCTGAAGGCATAGATCCCGGCCGCAATCGTCGCGGTGGATCCGTTCGCCAGGAGGATCAGCGCCGCGCCGGCCGCGAGTGAGATGAAGAACGCCCACTGATGCGAGACGCCGCGGAGCCGCGGCTTCTGGGTCAGGACCTTGGCGGCGTTGCCGAGTCGCTCGCTGGCCTCAGCCCGTGCCTGCTCGAGGCGCTCGCCCGCGGCCTCAGCGGCGTCGCGTGCGGCCCCGAGCGGATCGGGTCCGGAC
>JBKPTM010000307.1:0-3500 GCA_046765935.1 Actinomycetota bacterium
CGCGTGCTCTTCCTGGACGAGCCGACCACCGGCCTGGACCCTGCATCGCGGCTGACCGTCTGGGATGAGGTGCGCAGCATCAACGCCGACGGGACCACGATCTTCCTCACCACCCAGTACCTCGAGGAGGCCGATGAGCTCTGCGAGCGGCTCGCGATCATCGATCACGGGGAGCTGGTCGCGGAGGGCACTCCCGAGAACCTGAAGGCCGAGATCGGCAAGGACGTCGTGTCGGTCGAGCTGCACGGGGCCGATGCCGAGCGGACGCAGGAGGTGATCGGCGAGCTGCCCGGTCTCGATCGCATCATCGCGGAGGAGGACGCGCTCGCGCTCTTCGTCGACGACGGCGCTTCCTCGATCGCGCAGATCGTCCGCCGGCTGGACGGCGCCGACGTCGAGGTGGGCGCGATCTCGGTCTCTCGCCCCTCGCTGGACGACGTCTTCCTCGAGGCGACGGGCCGGCGGCTTGAGGGCGCGCAGCAGGAGCAGGAGCACGCCGATGAGGGCGTCGAGGAGGACGAGGCCGCGGCGAAGGCGGTGGCGCCATGACCGAGGTGCTCTTGCTCGGACGCCGCGCGGTGCGGGAGGTCGTCCGCTATCCGGAGGCGACCATTCCCACGCTCTTCATCCCGCTCTTCTTTCTCGCGGTCAACATCGGGCAGGTCTCCAAGACCTTCCCGAGCAGCTCGACTCCCTTCCTGCATGGCCAGGGATACGTCGCCTTCCAGATGCCCGTGTCGCTGATGTTCGCGGTGGCGACCGCCACGACGGGGCTCGCTCTTGTCACGGAGATCGATGGCGGCTACTTCGACAAGCTGCTCGTCGCGCCGATTCGTCGCACCTCGCTGATCCTCGGCAGGCTCGGGGCGGACCTGGTGCGCGGCCTCGCGGCGTCCACCGTCGTCCTGATTGCCGGGATCGCCTTCGGCGCCCACGTCGAGTCGGGTCCGATCGGCGCCGTGCTGGTAGTGGTCCTCGCCTCCCTCTTCGGCGTCGCCTATGCGGGCTTCGGGATCCTGGTCGCGCTCACCACGCGGAACGTGCAGGCGACCAACACCAGCTTCCTGCTCTTCTTCCCGCTGCTCTTCCTGACTCCGAACTTCGTCCCGTTCGACCGGCTCTCGCCGGTGATGGAGACGCTGGCGCGGATCAATCCCGTGAGCTACGTGATCGTCGGGCTGCGCTCGCTGATCATCGATGGGTGGGTCGTGGACAAGATCCTCGTCTGCATCGGGGTGATCCTGGTGATGGGAGTTGTGCTGATCGGCCTCTCGCTGCGCGCGATCGAGACCTACGACCGATAAGTCGGCGCTGGCTACGATCCGCCCATGTCCGGGGGCGACGTCGAGTGGGTTGCGCGCGCCGCGGGTGAGGAGCTTCGTCTCTCGCCCGAGCGCATCAAGGAGGTGAACGAGCGCTACCACGACGTGGCGGCCGCCTCGTATGACTCCAAGTGGGGGATCGACTTCGGGGATGTCGGCCAGGAGCAGGTGACGGGCAAGCTGCGCAAGGCGCTCGGTCGCGGGCCCGGGACGGCGTTCGGGGACGCGCTGGAGATCGGCGCCGGGACCGGCTACTTCTCGCTCAACCTGCTGCAGGCCGGCGTGATCGAGCGGGCGACCGCCAGCGACATCTCGCCCGGGATGCTGGCGACCCTCGAGGAGAACGCCTCACGGCTCGGGCTCGAGGTGAAGACCGCCGCGGCGGAGGCGGAGACCCTTCCCTTCGCCGATGCGAGCTTCGACCTCGTCTTCGGGCACGCGGTGCTGCACCACATTCCCGACGTCGAGCGGGCGTTCTCCGAGTTCGCGCGCGTTCTGCGGCCCGGGGGGACGCTCGCCTTCTGCGGGGAGCCGTCGCGCTACGGCGACTTCCTCGCCGCGATCCCGAAGCGGACGGCGCTGCTCGCCGCGCCGATCTGGCGGCGCGCGATGCGGGCCTCTGAGCGGCACGAGTACCCGGATGCCGAGGCCAACGGGCATTCGCTCGAGGGTGAGGTCGACGTGCACGCCTTTTCACCCGGCGACCTGCAGAGATTTTGCGCCGATGCCGGACTGACGGACGTCAGGGTGCGAGGAGAGGAGCTGCTCGCCTCGATCCACGGCTGGACCGTGCGGACGCTGGAGGCCAGCGCTGTGCCGGAGGAGGTGCCGTGGGCGTGGCGGCGGTTCGCGTTCCGCAGCTATCTGGCGTTGCAGCGTCTGGACAACCAGGTGCTCGAGCCGCACCTGCCGCCGCAGCTCTTCTACAACCTGCTGGTGGCGGCGAGGAAGCCGCCGGCCTAGCCGCGGCCGCCGGGCTCTTCGTCGACCAGCCGGTCGGCCCAGGGAAGGGCCTCGAGGCGCTCGTCGGGGATCGGCTCGCCGCTGATCACCGACTTGCCGTAGCTGCCGTCCTCGATGCGCTGCTCGGCGCGATCGATCGCCTCGAGGGTGCGCTGCAGCTGCTCGCGGATCGCCTCGTCCTTGCCGGCCTGGTCGAGATCGTCCGCTTGATCACCCGTGTCCTCGGGCTGCTCCTCGGCCTCTTGCGGCCCGATTCCCGAGAGCTCGCGCTCGACGCGCGCCCGCTCCTGGGCGAGCCGCTCCCTTGCGTGTTGGGCGTCCACGGGCAGTGATGCTACTTCCGGAGCAGTTTGCGAAGCACGCCCACCGCTTCTGCCGTCTTGTCGCCGAGCTGACGCCACGTGAACCGGATGACGTCGAAGCCCATCAGCTTGAGCGCGGTGTCGCGTTCTCTATCGGCCTCAAACGCGGACCGGGTGCCGTGAGAGTCCCATCCGTCGACCTCAACGACGAGCCCCTCTTCGGCCCACAGAAAATCAACAGTGAAGGGGCCGACACGGGCGTTGACGTCGGGCTTTGGAAGGCGGTGGCGCCGGCAGAGGGCCAGGAAACGCGCCTCCAGCTCGCTTCGCGTGCGGTCCGGCTCCAGCCGCTGCTCGATCGGCAGCCCGAGGAACTCAGCCTCGCGCAGAGCCGCGGCGAACTGCGGCTGGGTAAGAGTGCGACGAAGGTCGGCAAGCGTTCGCGACGGCGTCGTAACCGGGATGTTGAGGCGGCGGGTGGCCTGGTCGGCGTCGAGGGTGCGTGAGCGGTGGATCCTGATGCCCGCGCGCGCTCGACGGCCCGCCTGGCTCGGAACGGTGACGTGCACATCCACGTCAACAGCGGCTGGGGAAGGAGGGCGCCGGGCCCGGAGCATGCCCCAGAGCTCGCCGGCGCTCGTGTGGCTCAGCACAGCTCCCTCCCCGCAGGCGAGCACAGCCGCCATCCACCTCCCGGCCTTGCTCAGTCCTCGGTGCCCGACGGCGAAGACTGAGCGATGAACGCGGTGAAGGCGGCCGGCCTTGACTCTCCGAAGGCGCCCCCGCTCGTGGATTCCGACCGCATCGAGCTGGGCATGTGAAACCACGCCGTGTTGCCGCGCGGCAATCCGGGCAATCACGGCGTCCGGGTCGCTATTGGCGCTTTGCCCACCCACGTAGGTAGGTAAAGCGC
>JBKPTM010000308.1:0-3050 GCA_046765935.1 Actinomycetota bacterium
CCCGAGCGCCCAGAGCAGGGCGCTGCCCTCGTAAGGGCCCTCGCCGTCGACCTCGTGCGGCTCCGTGTATCCGGTCTGGTGGTCGATCGCGGCGAGGAAGAGCGCCGCGTCGGGGTGGGGCACCTCATCGAAGGTGGGCGGCTCGTAGTCCTTCGAGAGCTCCTTGACGCGCGCGACGACGCGCTTCACTGCTTCCGCATCGGTTGGCACGAGAGGAAAGGCTACGAGAGCCGGGCTACCACCAGACGGTGGAGTCGATGTCCCCGAGCTCGTCGATCGGCTTCGTGTAGATGCCGGAGGAGAGGTACTTCCAGCCGTCGTCGGGAACGAGGAAGACGACGTTGCCCTCCTCCAGCTCCGACGCAATGCGGTGAGCGACGTATGCGATCGCCCCGGCCGAGACCCCGGCGAACATGCCCTCCTCGTGCAGCAGCTTGCGCGTCCAGACGATCGCGTCGAGGTTGGAGACCAGGATCTTCCGGTCGAGGAGGCTGAGGTCGATGATCGGCGGGATGAAGCCGTCGTCGAGGGAGCGCAGTCCCTGGACCAGCTCGCCCTGCATCGGCTCGGCGGCGACGATCTTGGTCTCGGGGTTCTCCTCCTTGAAGCGCCGGCCGTTGCCCATCAGGGTGCCGCCTGTGCCGAGCCCGCCGACGAAGGCCGTCACCTCGTCGAGCTCGTCGAGGATCTCCTTGGCGGTGCCCTCGTAGTGGGCCCGCGGGTTCGCCTCGTTCCCGTACTGGTATGGCATGTAGTAGGAGGCGTCCTTCTCCGCCATCTCGAGCGCCAGCTCGACGGCTCCGTTCGAGCCCCTGGCGCCCTCGGAGTAGACGATCTCGGCGCCGTACATGCGCAGCAGCTGGGTGCGCTCCTCGGTGACGTTGTCGGGCATGACCACCTTCAGCGGGTAGCCCTTGCGCTGGCAGATCATCCCCAGAGAGATGCCGGTGTTGCCCGAGGTCGGCTCGAGGATCGTGTGCCCCGGCTCGATCGCGCCGCGTGACTCGGCGTCCTCGATCATGTACTTGGCGACGCGGTCCTTGACCGAGCCGGTCGGGTTGCGTCCCTCGAGCTTCGCCCAGAGGCGGACCTCCGGCTTCGGAGTCAGTCGCGGCAACTCGACCAGCGGTGTGTTGCCGATCGCCTCGAGTACGTTCTCGAAGTGGCCGCCGCAGGGACGATTCAGGAGCGGCTCGGTGCTCATCTAAGGGGAAGCATACTTCAGAAAGTGAAGTATCGGCGCAGGCGTCGGTCCACCACGGCTGAGTGCCCGCCCGCGTCTTGTACGAAACGAGCAATCTCGGATCAATGAAGCTCGGATAAGGTCCGCCGAGTACCCCATGCACCAACCGACCGGGAGAGGAACTACGCAAATGAGACTTCGAGTCACTGCAGTGGCGGCTGTAATAGCGATCGCCGCCGTCGCGGTCGGCGCCGGATGCGGCGGCGACAACAACGACAACGAGGGCGGAGGCGGTGGCGGTGGCACGCTCACGGCGACACCCGACCTAAATGTCTCCGTCGATCAGGCGGTTGCGTCGCAGGTGCCGGCGGCGATCAAGTCGAAGGGCACCCTGACCGTCGCGGCCGACGCGACCTACCCGCCGGACGAGTTCATCGCCAGCGACGGCAAGACCGTCATCGGGATGGACGCCGATCTGGCAGACGCGCTGGCTTCCGTGATGGGCCTGAAGGCCAGCGTCCAGAACGTCACGTTCGACGCCATCATTCCGGGACTGGCCGCCGGCAAGTATGACCTTGGCATGTCGTCCTTCACGGACACCAAGGAGCGCGAGCAGACGGTCGACTTCGTGACCTACCTGCAGGCCGGATCATCGATCTATGTGAAGGCCGACGGGGGACCCGATCTGACCTCGCTCGACGCACTCTGCGGCCACAAGGTCGCCGCGGAGAGAGGCACGACCCAGTCGGATCAGATCGACGAGCAGAACAAGAAGTGCACGTCGGAGGGCAAAGGGGGGGTCACCCCAGTGATCCTGCCGGATCAGAACGGGGTCAACCTGGCCGTCACCAGCGGGCGAGCCGATGCGGCGATGGCGGACTCGCCGGTCGCGGCCTACATCGCGGAGAAGTCGAATGGTCAGCTCAAGGTCACGGGCGGACCGTTCCCGCCTGAGCCCTACGGCATCGCGATTCCGAAGGACAGCGGCATGGCCCAGCCCGTGCTGGCCGGGATCAAGGCCCTGATCGCGGACGGCACCTACAAGAAGATCCTGGAGTACTGGGGTCTTGAGGCCGGCGCCATCGATAACCCGACCATCAACGGGGCCGTCAGCTAGGAAGAATGTGAGCCGGTGGCAACGGCTCCCGGCGAGACAGAAGCGATAGCGAAACCGGAACCGCCTGACGAGATCCAGGCGGTTCCGGTTCGCCACTGGGGTCAGTGGATCGCCGCGGCCATCGTCGCGGTACTGGTCGCTGCTCTGATCAAGTCGGTCGCGACCAATCCCCGCTTCCAGTGGGACGTGGTCGGCAACTATCTGTTCGACAGCCGGGTCCTTAGTGGCCTGGTCGTAACCCTGGAGCTCACGGTCCTGGGAATGGTGATCGGGATCGTGCTCGGCGTGATCTTCGCGCTGATGCGACTTTCCTCAAATCCCCTGCTGACCTCGGTGAGCTGGGTGTACATCTGGTTCTTCCGCGGCACCCCGCTTCTGGTTCAGATCCTCTTCTTCAACTTCGTCGCTGCCGTTTATCCGACGATCGATCTCGGAATCCCGTTTGGGCCATCCTTCGTCCACTTCAATGCCAATGACGTGATCACGCCGTTCATGGCCGGAACACTCGCGCTAGGCCTGAATGAGGGCGCATATATGTCGGAGATCGTGCGGTCCGGGGTCATCTCGGTGGACGAGGGTCAGTTCGATGCGGCCAAGGCCGTCGGAATGAGCCGGGGGCAGACGATGCGCCGGATCGTCCTCCCTCAGGCGATGAGGGTCGTCATCCCGCCCACTGGGAACGAGACGATCTCGATGCTGAAGAACAGCTCGCTTGTCTTCGTCACCGGAGGGGTGAACGATCTTCTAAAC
>JBKPTM010000309.1:0-5678 GCA_046765935.1 Actinomycetota bacterium
GACCCTGGCCGCGGCCATCGACGGCCTCGAGCGGCGCGCCGCCGCCCCCTGCCCCGACATCGTTCCGCTGGTCTAGCCGCGCCTCCCGGCGCCGGCTAGCGACGCGAGAGCTCGAGGTCCTCGCCGGCGAGCTCGACCACGAGCGTCCCCTCGCCCATGCCCGTGATCTCGACCTCGGCGGAGCGGCCCGCCAGCTCGCCCTCCACCCAGGCGGCGGGGGGCTCGCCGTCTCCCGGGCCGAGCGTGAGCAGGTAGCCGAATACGCCGCCGCCGTAGCGAGAGAGGATCACGGTCGTGCAGGCCTCCGGCTCGTCGACCTGTGGGAAGTAGAGGCCGCCCATCGGAGGGCTCGTCCGGCCCCTGAGCGCAGAGACCGAGTCCGGCGCCCCGCCCTCCTCCTCGAACGGGGCCAACCAGGACACGCGGGTGCCCTCCCGACCGATCTCGACCGCCCCGCTCTCCAGCAGGGTCGCGCTCAGGTCGGGGCTGAGCTGCAGGTAGCGCTCGACGAGCTCGTCATCGGTCGCCCAGAGCTCGTCGACCACCGCCAGGGCGCCGGCCGGCTGGTAGACGAAGAGCCGCCGTGCGGTGCGGTTGTCCGGGGCGATCCGGGGATTCTCGGCGAGGATCGCGTGGGTATCGCCAAGCGAGCCGGTGGCGACCACGCCGCTGCCCGCTCCGCCTCGGCGATCCCGGATCCACGTGTACGAGTCGAGCCCGATCCCGCTGTGGGCGGCCGGCGAGACGCAGAACTGCCGCGCGGCGCCCTCGTAGTCATAGCCGGGGTTGCCGGCGTCGCCGACCAGCTGCCGGCCATTCTCGTAGAGGCAGTAGGAGAGATCGTCGGCGTGCTTGTGCGCCTCGCTGTGGAAAGCGGCGGTCACGAACAGGTAGCTGCCGCCGTCGCGAACCATGCAGTAGCCGGACCGCGGGAAGGCGCGCAGCCCCGAGGACCGCGCCGCCTGCTCCTGCACGGCGGCCGTCGGCTCCACCCCGGCGTTCGTGTCGCCGATCGTGGGCAGCGTGCCGTCGGGGGCGGTCATCCACGCGGTCGCCTCGTCCATGCGCTCGAGCAGCGGCTCGAGCTCGGAGTCCGGCAGAAGGCCGCGCGAGCCGAAGCGCTCCAGGGCCCCCCGGACCACCAGTTGATAGAAGGGCGAGTGCTCTAGGTGCACCCCCTCGCTGGTCTCGATCGTCTGTTCCACGATCCGCTCGAACCGCGCTCTCGCGACCGCGACCCATTCCTCCGTCTCGGGCAGGAAGGGCAGAGCGTCGGCGGCGAGATAGAGCGCCGCGTCGGTGAACATCCCGTGGTTGTGCCCGTATTCGTAGTTCTCCTCGGCGAGCAGGTAGTCGACGTGCTCGATGGTGGATCCGGCGAGCACCTCGCGCTGAGCCCGGTCAAGGCCGCCCAGCCGACTGCTCTCCCTGAGGAGGTGCGATAGGTGGACGACCCTCGCCGCGGCGGAGTGGTCGTACCAGGCGTACTTGTGCGGGCTCGGCGGATCGACCTGCGGGTTCTGCTCGATCCAGTCCGCGTAGATCGTCGCCAGCGACGGGAAGAGCGAGGCACGCTGGTCGTCCGACACGTCCGCCGCCATCACGGGGTCGGCGAAGAAGAAGCAGTTGAGCATGAAGGCCCCCTCGTCGCTCTCCTCATACGGCTGCCGCGACCAGTCCACCGGCCGGCGAAGAGGTCGAAGCTCGCCCCCGACCCGGAAGCGCCCCTCGGCGGCCGCATCGAAGTCCCCCGCTCGGGGATGGTGGGCATGGATGCCGACGAACGTCCGGGGCTCGAGCTGCCCCGCGTTCTCGTCTAGGGCTTCGAGCAGCGCCGCGGCGCGGCTTTCCTGGGAGCCCTCGCGTTTTGACACCCTTCCGAGACTCAGCATGCCCTTCCCTCGACACGACTCGATGACGGACGATGGATCCTGACACAGCGATTGCGCTGCGCCGGGAGCACGCATTCCCGCCACAGCGGCTCTCTGTGTTCGAGGATCCGGCCGACGAGAAGTCTTCGCACGGCTCTCAGCGCTACTCGGCGCTGATCGGTTTCTACGGCGACCGGGACGCCTCCTGGTACGCGAGCGTCACGCGTGAGTTCCAGGGCCTCGACCGGGTTCTCGATCTCGGCTGCGGCCCGGGGTTGTCACTCGATGCCCTCGCGGCGCACGGCGTTCGCGAGCCGATCGGCGTCGACCGCTGGCAGGGTTTCCGCGATGACGGCGAGGCCGCCGGTCGCCGGGTGATCCTGCACGACCTGACCCTGCCGATGCCGTTCTTCCGCTCGGCCTCGTTCGAAGGGATCTTCAGCCACTTCGCCCTCGATTACATGTCGCCGATCGGGGTGCAGCAGGCAATGCTCGAGGCGCGTCGCCTGCTCGCCCCGGGAGGCCTGATGGTCCTCTACATGGCGGGGTTCGGGCTCGCGCTCGGAGATCTCGCTCGGACCTCTCCCTACGACGAGCGCGCGCTCACCCAGCTCCTCGCGGCGGCCGGCTTCGAGGACTTCGAGATCGAGCATCCCGACGACCGGCGCAACGCCGTAGTACGGGCGCGGGGCCCGGGGCCCGATCCGGCCAGCGAGGACTTCCCCAGAGATGGGACCGTGCTCGAGTACGAGGCCGGCGGCGAGATCCAGGTGGCGGCGGGCATTCGCTCGGCGCGATCCATCGAGGGTGAGCCCGTGCTGGGGCTAGAGGTGAGCGATGGCGAGCGCTCGATCGGCTACTGGCCCCAGCTGCCCTCGGCGCCTGCGATCGAGGAAGGCGAGGCGCTCGAGGCGATGGGCGTCTGCGCGCGGCTGGTGGCGGTCGGGCCCGAAGAGTTCGAGCTCCAGGGCTGGATCTGGCAGGGCTCGGAGGCGGTCGCGATCGACACGCTGGTCCTCCAGATGAACCCGGAGCTGATCCGCCTCCGGCTGGAGCCGGATGACGGTGCCCTCGAGCATCAGGGGGCGTGGCGCCCTGAGCCGCCGATGCTCGAGCTCCCCGGCGACGCGTACACGACCATCGATCGGGCGGCGCCGAGCCATCAGCCCGATGAGGACTGGCGTCCCCGCGGTCGTCAGGTGATCGTCGCGCGGGACGAGGATGACGCCGACGTGCTTCGAGCCGCCGCCGAGAGCAAGGATCACTTTCTCGTGGCTCGCCCGGATCCCGGCTCGAGCTCGGACATCGAGGCGCTCGATGGCGAGTGGCGGAGCGAGCGGCTACACGGCGTCGCTCTCGAGTTGGAAGCGGCGCTGCGCCCCGAAGCACTTCCGCTCCTCCTCTGGGCAGGCTTCAGTGGAGCCCTCGTCTACCTGGAGCCCGACAGCTGGGAGGGCCTCGGCGGCGGGGCGGCGCAACTTCCGGCTGGCCTGGGCGCCCCGCTGCTGGCGGTCGACCCGGTTCTCAGCGGGCGGGCTGAGGCTCAGGCTGAGGTCGAGCTTCCGGAGGAGGCGATCGCCTCTGCGCTCGAGACGACGCCGGGGCTGCATCTGGTGCTCGCCGGGTCCACGGCCGAGGGCGCCTCGGCGCTCACCGAGCGCTTCCCCACCCGCGTGCTGCTGGGCGACGTCGGCGACGTCTCAGGCGAGGAAGCGGCCGACGGCAGCCTGGGCGAGCAGGCGACCGAGACGCTGCGCTACCTGACCGAGAGGACCACCCTGATGTGGCTGCGCAGCACCTCGGGCAAGGCGGGTGGCGAACTGGGTCGCACCACGCGGCTGACAGCGGCCTGACGGACCTGAATTTTCGCCTCTGGTCAGCTCGTCCAGTTGTGCGGGGAACCCCACGAGATCTGCGGGAAAACACGCAGAAATCGGCTTGTAAGCGCGGAATTCACCGTCTAGTCTGGCCCGCGAGGGGTGTAGGGGAAAGAAGTAGGGGAAAAACTCGATGCTTCGACTCAAGCTGGCCGCCCGGGCCGCGACGCCCGGCTCTCATTCTGATTTCGCGATCGCGGGATTCCGTCGCCTGCTCTGCTTCTTCGCGCTCGCGCTCGGTCTGCTTCTGGTCGCGCCGGCGAGCGGCCTCGCGAACCCGATCACCGACGAGAACGCGCTGACGGGAACCACCGGCTGGGAGGTGAGCCAGGCAGACGCCTCCCGGATCGAGGGCTACACCGACAAGACCAGCTACGCGCCCGGCGACACGGTCGGGTTCCACGTCAGCCTCAATCCCTCGAGCGGCGTCAACTACCGGATCAAGATCTTCCGACTCGGCTGGTACAACGGCGCCGGGGCGCGGCTCGTGGCCTGCATCGGCACGACGGTGCAGACCCCGCCCACCTGCAGCACCACCAGGACCGGGGTCACGAAGACGGCGCCGGCCCCGAACGCTCAGACGGGCGAGGTCGACGCCGGCTGGAGTCAGTCAGTCACATGGACGGTGCCCAGCACCGCGGCGACCGGCGAGTACGTGGCCGAGTACCAGCTGGTCAGCGGCTCAACGCAGAACGGCTTTGCTCGCTACTCGCCCTTCGTCGTGAGATCTCCGACCAGCCAGCCCCAGTCCCAGGCCTCGAACATCCTCGTCGTCGTTCCCTACAACACCTACCTCGCGTACAACAAGTGGGGCGGGACGAGCGCCTACGAGAACAACACCGACCACTCGGTCTTCTCCCTGCCCCACGCGACCAAGGTCTCCTTCAACCGGCCGTTCGACCGCAAGCACTGGAGCTACTGGGACCTGCCTCTACTGCACTTCCTGGAGCGCGAGGGCTACGACGTCTCCTACGTCAGCGACACCGACGTAGATGCGGACCCGAGCATCCTGCTCAAGCACCGGACGGTGATCGTCTCCGGCCACTCGGAGTACTGGTCGAAGAACATGCGGGACGGCTTCGATGCCGCCCGCAACCAGGGCACGAACCTGATCTTCGCGGGCGCCAACGACGCCTACTGGCAGGTCCGCTACGAGGACAGCTCCTGCGCGGACGACAACACGGTCTGCGGGACGGTCGGGGACCGGCGGACGATGGTGATCTACAAGCAGGAGACAGGGGACCCAACCGATCCGGTCACCGACCCGACCCTGAGAACGATCAAATGGCGGGACCTGGGCCGGCCCGAGTGCGAGCTCCAGGGCGGCGTCCAGTACGGCAGCTGGTTCCCGAACGACGGCTACACCGACTACACGACCACGGCCGCCGGCGCGTCCGACCCCTGGGCGGCTGGCGCCGGCGTCAGTCAGGGGAGCATCATCCCGGGCCTCGTCGGGTTCGAGTTCGACAGCTTCGTCCCCACCTGCAACGTCCCCGGAACGCCCACGGTCCTCTTCCAGTACCAGGGCCCCGAGACCAGTGCGGACATCGACGCCGCCGCGGTCAGGTACACGGACCAGACCTCGGGTGCGCGCGTCTTCTCATCCGGCAGCGAGCAGTGGGCGTGGGGGCTGGACTCCTACCGCTGGGATCCGACCCTGTTCACCGGGATCCCGGCGACCAACGCGGCGGTCCAGCAGTTCACGCGCAACATGCTCAACGACATGGCCAAGCCCGCGGCTCCGGGCGTCACCGCGACCAGGTCAGGCAACTCATTCAACATCGACACCACGCCGAAGCCCGATCCGCGGATCTCCTCGTACCGGATCTACCGGCATGCCGGCAGCGGCTCCTTCCAGGTGGGCGATCCCGGGGTGACGCTGGTCTGCCAGAACGCCAGCGGGGACTGCACGGATACTCCGGCCCAGGGC
>JBKPTM010000310.1:0-5117 GCA_046765935.1 Actinomycetota bacterium
GAATCGCCGAAGTAGATGCCGCCGGTGAGCTCGCGGACGACGAGCAGGTCTGTCCCCTCGATGCGATCTCGCTTCAGCGGGCTCGCGTCGAGCAGCGGCTCGCTTGGGCGAACCGGGCGCAGGTTCGCGAACAGGCCGAGCCCCTTGCGGAGCCCAAGCAGTCCCTGCTCGGGCCGCGGCTTGTCCGGATCGGTCGTGTCCCACTTCGGGCCCCCGACGGCGCAGAGCAGCACGGCGTCGGAGGCGCGGCAGGCATCCAGCACCTCGTCGGTGAGGGCGGTGCCGTGCTGGTCGATCGACGCTCCGCCGATCAGGTGCTCGGTGATCTCGAAGTCGCCGAGCACCTCGAGCGCGCGCTTCGCGGCCGCCCCGATCTCGGGGCCGATGCCGTCGCCCGGCAGCAGAACGATCCGGTTACCGGGCGTGCTCACTCCGGCTTACGCGCTTCGATGTTGAGGCGAACGTAGTTGAGGGTGAGTGGCTCATCCTCGAGCTCGAGCACCGCCTCCGCGAACGGCCGGCGCTTCTCCTCGGGCAGCCGGCCCAGGTGCGGGCCCATCGTCACGGTGGTCGTGAAGGCGTAAGGATCCTCCGGCTGCACGGGCTTGTCCTCGAGCCAGCACCGGACCTCGGCGAAGCCGGCGTTGCGCAGCCGCTCCTCTGTTTCCTCGGGTGTCGCGAAGTTCCACATGATCGACATGCCCTCGAAGTGCTGGACGAACTCCGGCCGCGTCGCCACAGTGACGATGTTCCGGGCGTGCTCGGCGACGTTCCCCGAGCCGCCGCACTGGGCGACCAGTCGCCCGCCCGGACGGATCGCGGCGTGGAGCCGGGAGAAGAGGCGGTCATGATCGGGGAGCCAATGGAACGTCGCCGTCGAGAAGACGGCGTCGACGGACTCGTCGATCTCGACTTCGGCCAGATCCGCAACCAGGTAGTCGGCGCGATCCCCAAGCGCCTCGCGCGCCTTGGCGATCATCGACTCAGACGCGTCCACGCAGAGCACCCGGCCGTCGGGGAGCCTGTCGAGCAGCTTCGCGGTGACGCGGCCGGAGCCGCATCCCGCGTCCATCACGTACTCGTCGCCGGCGAGCTCGAGCCGCTCCAAAACCTCGAGCCCCCACTCGTACTGAGGGTCTGAAACGCGGTCGTAGGTCTGGGCGTCCCACTCGCGGGGGCCCGTGTTCATGGAGCGCGGGCCGCTCACAGCGAGGTGGTCACCGGCCCGGCGTCGGCCCTGCCGGCCCCCTCGAACGAATCGATCTTCTCCACCCGCTGCAGCGTCATCGCCACGTCGTCGAGGCCGTTGATCAGGCGGTGCTTGATGTCCTCGTCGATCTGGAACGGGAAGACGCCGTCCCTGGTGTTGATGGTCTGGTCGTCGAGGTCGATGCGAGCCTCACCCGCGGCGGCGACCGCGCGGCAGTGCTCCTCATCGAGGATCACCGGCAACAGCCCGTTCTTCGTGCAGTTGGAATAGAAGATGTCCGAGAACGACGGGGCGATCACGGCGTCGAAGCCGTAGTCCTTGAGGCCCCAGACCGCGTGCTCCCGGGAGGAGCCTGAGCCGAAGTTGCGGCCGGCGACCAGGATCGGGTGCGCCTCGAGCTCGATCTCGCCGGACCGGAACCAGTCGTAGAAGAGGAACTGGCCGTAGCCGGTCTTCTCGACCCGCTTCAGGAACTGCTTGGGCATGATCTGGTCGGTGTCGACGTCGTTGCGGTCGAGCACCGCCACGCGGCCCTCGATGATCTCGATCGGGTCCACGCTCAGCTCCACTCCCTGATGTCGACGAAGTGGCCCTCGACCGCTGCGGCCGCGGCCATCTTCGGGCTGACCAGGTGGGTGCGTCCGCCCGCGCCCTGGCGGCCCTCGAAGTTCCGGTTGGAGGTCGAGGCGCAGCGCTCGCCCGGCTGCAGGATGTCCGGGTTCATTCCAAGGCAGGCGGAGCAACCCGATTCCCGCCACTCGAACCCCGCCGAGCGGAAGACGTCGTCGAGGCCCTCCTCCTCGGCCTGCGCCTTCACCTGCTGTGACCCCGGCACGACCATCCCGCGCAGGCTCGAGGCGATCTTGCGGCCGTCGACGAGAGAGGCCGCCTCGCGCAGATCGGAGATCCGCGAATTGGTGCACGAGCCGATGAAGATCCGGTCGAGGGGAATCTCGGTGATCGGCGTGCCCGTCTGCAGATCCATGTAGGCCAGGGCTCGTTCTGCGGCCTCGCGATCCGCGGGGGAGTCCATCCGGGTGGGGTCGGGCACCGCCTCGGTGACCTGAACGACCATCCCGGGGGTCGTCCCCCAGGTCACCATCGGTGAGATGGCGGCGGCGTCGATCTCCACCTCGGTGTCGAAGCTCGCGCCCTCGTCGGTCGGGAGCTGCCGCCAGCGCTCAACGGCGGCGTCGAAGTCGGCGGGCGCGCCGGGCTTGCCGCGGATGTAGTCGAAGGTCGCCTGGTCCGGAGCGACCATCCCGGCGCGGCCGCCGCCCTCGATGGTCATGTTGCAGACCGTCATCCGATTCTCCATAGAGAGGGCCTCGATCGCGTCACCGGCGTACTCCACGGCGTAGCCCTGCATGCCGCCGACGCCGAGCCGGCCAATGGTCGCCAGGATCAGGTCCTTGGCGGTCACGCCGAAGCCGAGCTCGCCTGAGTAGTTGATCCGCATCGACTTCGGCTTGCGCTGCACCAGGCACTGCGTGGCGAGGACGTGCTCGACCTCCGATGTGCCGATGCCGAAGGCGAGTGCGCCGAAGGCGCCGTGCGTGGATGTGTGTGAATCCCCGCAGACGATCGTCATGCCCGGCTGGGTGACGCCGAGCTCGGGCCCGATCACGTGGACGATGCCCCGGCGCTCGGAGCCCAGCGAGTAGAGCGGGATGCCGAACTCCTCGCAGTTGGCCTCCAGGGCCTCGACCTGCTTGCGGGAGAGCTCGTCGGCGATCAGCTGCGCGGTCGGAGTCCCGTCGGTGGGGACGTTGTGGTCGGCGGTGGCGAGCGTCTTGTCCGGCCGGCGGACCTGCCGGCCGGCGAGACGGAGACCGTCGAACGCCTGCGGCGAGGTGACCTCGTGGACGAGGTGGAGGTCGATGTAGATCAGGTCGCGGTCGACCTCGTGGGCGTCCCAGATCTTCTCGAAGAGGTTCTTCGCCATCGGTCCTCCTAGCCTCGCCTCAGCCCCGCGGCGACCACCGCGATCAGCCGGGCGTCGGTCTCTCCATTGTTCTCGAAGTGGTGCGGCAGGTCGGCGTCGAAAGTGACGCTGTCGCCCTCGTGGAGCTCATGCCGCTCGCCGTCGATGAAGAGGTCGGCGGTGCCGTCGATCACGACCGTGGTCTCCCGGCTCCCGGGCTCGTGTACCGGGGGATCGTCGGGCGCGCCTGTCGCGGCACCCGGGGCGAGGGTGTGGACCGAGACGTCTGCCCGCTGGCCCGGGAGCGGCGGCGTGAGCTCCTCGAGCCTGTGCCCGCGGCGGCGGCGGGTCCTCCCCTTGCCGGCGCGGACGATCACGACGTGCCCCTCCTCGTCCAGACGGAGGAGCTGCGACAGGGTCAGGTCAAGGCCGGTGGCGATCTTCTGCGCCACGGCGAGCGTCGGGCTGGTGTCGCCGCGCTCGACCTGCGAGAGCATCGGCGCGCTCACACCGCTTCGCTCAGCGAGGTCCCTGAGCGAGAGGTCCATCGCCTCGCGAAGGCTCTTCACCCGGGTTCCCACCGTCCCATCGGTTGTGACGGCGCTGCCGTTCGCGGGCTTCGGCTGTGTGGTGACGGACATCGGCGGCGTACGTTATCACGTACGCTCGTATGTCAGGGTGCTAGGCCGGCTCGAGGACGACGACCGGGATCTGGCGGTCAGTCCGGCGCTGGTAGTTCTCGTACTCGGGATAGGCGTCGGCCATGAGGCGCCAGAGCCGCTGGCGCTCCTCGCCCTCTGCCTCCCGCGCCCGGACGCGGTGCTTCTTCCCCATCCACCAGGCGTTGGTCTCGGGGCTGGCCATGAGGTTGTGGTACCAGGCGGGATGGCGGTCGGTGCCGCCCTTGGAGGCGATCAGGACGAGGTTGTCGCCGTCCGGCTGGCAGAGGAGCGGATGGGTCCTGCGCTTGCCCGACTTGCGCCCCACCGACTCCACCAGCGCGACGGGCACGCCGTAGGCCCTCCCGCCGAGGCGGCCGCCACTCGCCTTGTAGGCCACCGTGTGAAGGTCGGTGAACCGCTCCCAGAACCACCAGAGGGGCGAGCTCGAACTCGGCGCAGGCGGGAGGACATTCGGCACCTTCATGGCGTGTGAGCCTAGTCCAGCGCGCTCTGCGTCGAGTTGGTCCCGCTGAGCGGGAGCAACGGGACGCAGAACGATTCTGCGTCGAGTTATGTCCGAGAGGTGGACACAAATCGACACAGAAAGATTGATTTCACCCCCTCATCGCCAGTTTTGGTTCTACGGACCGGGGGTTCGCTCCACAGCCGCGTCGGCGGTCGCCTCCTCCGCCTCGCGAATCGCGACGCCCTCCAGAGCGTTCGAGATCGCTCGCACGAAGGCGCGCGCCGAGGCCTCGAGCACGTCGGTCGCGACGCCCTGGCCGCTGGCGAGCCTGCCGTTCGCGCGGACCGAGACGCTCACCTCGCCGAGGGCATCGGTGCCGCCCGTGACGGCCTCCACCTCGTAGCGCTGTAGCTCGGCGTCCGTGCCGGTGGCGTCGCGGATCGCGCCGAAGATGGCGTCCACCGGGCCGTCACCGGAGGCCTCCGCGATCGACTCCTCGCCGCTCGGCAGCACGACGTTCACGCGAGCGCGTGGCTCCTTCTGCGAGCCGGCCTCCACCTCGAACCAGGCGAGGTTGTAGGCCTCCGCGCTCTCGCGCATCTCGTCGGAGACGATCGCCTCGAGGTCGAGCGCGGTCACCTGCTTCTTCTTGTCCGCGATCTCCTTGAAGCGCTTGAAGGCCTGGTTGAGCGCCCCGCCCTCGACCTTGAAGCCCAGCTGCTGCAGGGCGTCCTGGAGGGCGTGTCGCCCGGAGTGCTTGCCCAACACGATCGAGTTCGAGTCCAGCCCGACCTCGGTCGCGTCCATGATCTCGTAGGTCGAGCGCTCCTTCAGCACGCCGTCCTGGTGGATGCC
>JBKPTM010000311.1:0-2765 GCA_046765935.1 Actinomycetota bacterium
GGATTGTCCGGCCCGGCCGTCCGAGCCGTTGCGCTGGCGCAGGTGCATGCCGTCGCCGATGCCGTGTCGGTCCCGGTGGTCGCGATGGGAGGGATCTCGACGGGCCGCGACGCCGCCGAGATGATCGGAGCCGGGGCCAAACTCGTTGCGGTCGGCACGGAGAGCTTCCGAGATCCGGCCGCCGGATCGAAGATCGCCGACGAGTTGACCGGCGAGCTGGCACGGATCTCCGGTTAGACGGGAGTTTTTTTCACAAACCCCGAAAAGGGGTTTCCGCTCCCGGTGGCCGCGGATATACTGCCGCCCCGATGCAGGCCCCGGTCCAGTCCTCCAACGCCGCCCCCGAGAGATCACTGGACCAGCGGATGGAGGCCCTCAGGAGGGCCAACGACATCCGATCGAAGCGGGCCCAGCTGAAGCGCGACCTGAAGGGCAACAAGGTCAAGATCCAGACGCTGCTGATGGATCCACCGGAGTACGTCCTCACCGCGAAGGTGATCGACATGCTGATGGCGGTCCCCAAGTACGGGCGCGTGAAGACCAACCGGATCCTCAACCAGTGCAGGATCTCCCCGTCGAAGACCATCGGCGGCCTCTCCGAGCGCCAGCGCGCGGAACTCGTCGCGCAACTGCGCAAGTAGCGGGGCATTCCAGGAGTTTTTCGCGGCCGTCCCGGCGGTCATGATCCGCGCCGTGGGGAAGGTCTTCGTCATCACCGGGCCGTCTGGCGTGGGGAAGGGCACGCTGATCGAGCGCCTGCTCGAGCGGATTCCCGAGCTCGAGCTGTCGGTCTCGGCCACGACTCGTGAGCCCCGCCCCGGCGAGGTGGACGGCCGCGATTACCACTTCCTGAACGCGGCGGAGTTCGAGCACCGAGTGAGGGAGGACGACTTCCTCGAGCACGCCACCTACAGCGGCAACCGCTACGGGACCCTGCGCAATGAGGTCGAGCGGCGGCTCGCGGCTGGCCGCTCCGTCGTCCTCGAGATCGAGGTCCAGGGCGCCCGCCAGGTTCGCGACGCGATGCCGGAGGCCGTGCAGATCTTCATCGCGCCGCCGAGCCCCGAGGTGCTCCGCCAGCGGCTCGAGGGGAGGGGGACCGATTCCCCCGAGGCGATCGAGGAGCGCCTTCGCACAGCGCAGACCGAGCTCGCCGCGCGGGACGAGTTCCCGCACGTGGTCGTGAACGACGACCTGCAGAAAGCGGCCTCCGAGCTCGAGGCGCTCGTCCGGGGCGAGCTGTCTCTACACTGATCGGCCCATGTCACTGACCCAACCCAGAGTCGACAAGCTCCTCGAGCACACCGACACCCACTACGCCGCCGTCCTGGTCGCCGCGAAGCGGGCCCGTCAGATCAACGCCTACTACCACTCTCTCTCCGAGGGCGCCTACGGCGAGTACACGCCGCCGATGGTCGAGGTCCCCAGCGGGAACTACCTCACCATCTCCCTGGAGGAGACGTCAGCGGGCAAGCTCAAGTACGAGTACAAGTCCTAGTCCCTAGGAGGGCTCGTGGCCCGCATCCTGCTCGGGGTGAGCGGCGGCATCGCCGCCTATAAGTCGCTTGAGCTGGCCCGCCTGGCAACCAAGGAGGGGCATTCCGTCCGCGTCCTGATGACGCCGACGGCGGAGCGCTTCGTCGGCAGGGCCTCCTTCGAGGGAATCGTGGGCGCGCCCGTCCTGATCGATGAGTTCGAGCGCGACCCGACCCGAGGCGCCTTCCCCGGCGACTCCGTCCCCGAGCACGACCCGATCGGGCACCTCGAGGTGGTCGCGAACGCGGACGCCTACCTGATCGCCCCCGCCTCGGCGAACACCCTCGCCAAGCTGGCGGCCGGGATGGCCGACTCGATGGTCACGACTTCCTTCCTCGCCTGCACCGCTCCGCGGCTGGTCGCGCCGGCGATGAACGACCGGATGTACCGCGACCCGGCCACCCAGGAGAACCTGGCGACCCTGCGGCGCCGCGGGATCGCGGTGCTCGAGCCTGAGGAGGGCGCGCTCGCCTCACGCGGCGAGCACGGCGTCGGCAGGCTGCCGGAGCCGCGCACCCTGCTGGACGCCATCGAGGCCTCGGTGCCGCGGCCGAGCGGTCCCTGGGACGGGCTACGCGTCCTGGTCTCGGCCGGCGGTACCCGAGAGCCGATCGACCCCGTGCGCTTCATCGGCAATCGCTCCTCGGGCCGGATGGGCCTCGCCCTGGCGGAGCGCGCCGCCCGCCGTGGCGCGGACGTGACCCTGATCGCCGCGAACGTCTCCCGCCCGGCGCCCCCCGGCGTGCGGCGGGTCGACGTCGAGACCGCCGCGGAGCTCGCCGACGCGCTGGGGCGGGAGTTCGACTCCGCCGACGTCCTGGTGATGGCGGCGGCCCCGGCTGATTTCCGGCCCAAGCGGGCGGCCGGCGAGAAGATCCATCGCGAGCGGACGGGCGGCATCGAGCTCGACCTCGAGGCGACGGAGGACATCCTCGCCGCGCTGAGCTCTCGTCGCCGAGAGGATCAGACAATCGTCGGCTTCGCCGCGGAAACGCACGCCGGGGTCGAGCGAGCCCGGGAGAAGCTCGAGCGCAAGGGCGCCGACGCGATCGTCCTCAACGACGTCTCACGGTCGGAGATCGGATTCGAGAGCCCGGAGAACGAGGTCGTGATCGTCGAGCGCTCCGGTGAGCGTCAGGTCCCCCTCGCCTCGAAGGAGGCCGTCGCCGACGCGATCCTCGATCGAGTTGACGCGCTGCGGGCCGCATCCCCGGCGAGCAGAGCGAAGC
>JBKPTM010000312.1:0-8276 GCA_046765935.1 Actinomycetota bacterium
GAGATCGATCTCGAAGCCCGCGACCGAGTCGAGATCCCACTGGCGGCAGACCAGGGGATGGATCTCGCCCAGCCACCCGACGTCCTCGCCGGAGACGAGCACTCGGCCGGCCCGGCCCGGCTGGAGGAACGGTTGATCGCCGGGCGTCACCTCGACCGCGACCCCGGTCCGGTGGGCGAGCGCCTCGAGCACTCCCTTGAGCGAGTAGAACTCCGCGCCCATCGAGGTGCCCCGCCAGTCATCCGGCCACAGGGGCCCGGAGGCCAGGCAGCCGATGCGCCAGGGCTCGTATGCGGGAGCCGGCCGGTCGCCCACGAACTTGCCGGCGAGGACGCCCTCGGACGGCTGGTCGCCCTCGCGCAGGTAGGCGCGGCCGGACTCGGCGAGGGCGATCCGCTCGGCGCCGTGGGCGCGGTTGTACCGCGCCGCATCGAGCAGCGAGCCGACCATTGCCGTCCGCTCCACGGAGTGCTCGGCCGAAAGGGGATTCGACACGCGGATGGGCTGGGCGCGCAGGTCGTCGTCGGGGATCCGCAGACGGCCCGCCATTCCGGGGTCGGTGAGGCTGAGGTTGACGACGACGTCGAACCCGAGATCCCGCAGCGCGTCCTCGGCGCGCCGGCGCAGCCGCTGTTCCCTGCTGAGACGGCCGGCCTGGCCGCTGGTCGACGGAAGCGTCGCGACCAGGTTGGCCGCGTAGCCGTGGATCCGGCCGACCTCCTCGATCAGATCGACCTCCCTGGTGACGTCGTAGTGGCGGTGCACCGGCACCGTGGCCTGCAGGTCGTCGCCGTCCCGCGAGACCTCGAAGTCGAGGCGCTCCAGGTACTCGGCGCACTCATCGGGCGTGATCGGCATGCCGAGCAGCCGCTCGACGCGCTCGTGTCGCAGCGACAGCCGGTGCGGCTCGGGGATCTCCGCCGCCTCGTCGATCGTCCCGGGCACGAGCTTCGCGCCGCAGAGCTCGACCATCAGGCGGGAGGCGATCCGCTGCGCCCTGATCGCGAGCTCCGGATGGAGCTGCTTCTCGAAGCGATTGGAGGCGTCGGAGCGGAGTCCGAGCTTGCGCGAGGTCCGCAGGATGTTCACCCCGTCCCAGTTCGCGACCTCGAGGAGCACCCGCGTGGTCTCGCCGGAGACCTCGGAGACCTGGCCGCCCATGATCCCCGCGACGCTCGAGGGCCCGTTGCGGTCGCAGACGAGCACCATCTCCTCGTCGAAGGTCCGCTCGACGCCGTCGAGGGTGGTCATCTTCTCCCCGGGCATGGCCGTCCTGATGATCAGCGCGCCCTCGGGGACCCTGTCGAGGTCGAAGGCGTGCAGCGGCTGCGCCGTCATCAGCATCACGTAGTTGGTGATGTCGACGACGTTGTTGATCGGGCGCATGCCGGCGCCGATCAGCCGCGCCTTGAGCCACAGTGGCGAGGGACCGATCGTGACATCCGTGAAGACCCGTGCCGTGAACCGCGGGCAGAGCTCCGGGACCTCAACGGTGACGGAGGCGTAGTCGGCGGCTTCGCCCTCGCCGGTCGCCTCCGCGTCCTCCGCCCACGGCGGCGGCGCGAACTCCGCGCCGGTGACGGCGTGCACCTCGCGGGCCACGCCATAGACGCCGAGGCAGTCGACCCGGTTGGAGGTCGGCTCGAGCTCGATCACCGGATCGGAGACCGGAATCACGTCGGAGAGCGGAGTGCCGGGCGACAGGCCGTCTTCGTCGAACACCGCGATCCCGGCGGCGTCGTCACCTATCTGGAGCTCTGCCTCGGAGAGGATCATCCCGTCGGACTCGACGCCGCGCAGCTTCGCCTTTCCGAGCTTGGTCCCGTCCGGCATCACCGCGCCGGGGAGCGCGACCGGCACCGTCTGCCCGGCCGCGACGTTGGGGGCCCCGCAGACGATCGTCCGCCCGCCCTCGCCGGCATCGACCTCGCAGACGCTGAGCTTGTCGGCGTCGGGGTGCTTCTCGACGGACAGCACCTTGCCCACCACGAACGCCTCCGCCGAGGGCGCGCCGACGTGACTGATCCGCTCGACCTCGATCGAGTGCATCGCGATCTCATCCGCGAGATGCTCGACCGAGAGGCCGGGGTCGCAGTAGCTGCGCAGCCAGCTGTCCGGGACCTTCATCGGAACTGCTCCAGCACTCGGACGTCGTTCTCGAAGAACTTGCGCAGGTCGGGCACGCCGTACTTGAGCTGCGCGATCCGCTCGATCCCCATCCCGAAGGCAAAGCCCTGCACCTTCTCCGGGTCGTAGCCGTTCTCCGCCACGAACCCGTAGACGTTCGGGTCGACCATCCCCGCGCCGAGGATCTCGATCCAGCCGACGCCCTTGCAGAGGGGATCCCGCGAGCCGTCCGGCAGCTTCCCGGTACCGCCGCAGCGGAAGCAGGAGACGTCGACCTCGACGCTCGGCTCAGTGAAGGGGAAGAACCCGGGCCGGAAGCGCGTCTCGCGCTCGGGGCCGAAGATCGCCCGGGCGAACTCGTCGAGCGTTCCCTTCAGATCGCCCAGGGTGATGTCCTCTCCGACGGCGAGGCCCTCGACCTGGTGGAAGATCGGGCTGTGGGTGGCGTCGAAGGGGTCGGAGCGGTAGCAGCGGCCCGGCACGACGATGAAGATCGGCGGCGGCTGGGCCTCCATCGCCCGCACCTGCATCGGGGAGGTGTGCGTGCGGAGAACGACGTCCTCGGAACCCGGCGCGAGCTCGTCGCCGTTCGAGGGGATCCGCAGGTCGGAGCGGAGCGTCGACGGGTCGACGTAGAAGGTGTCCTGCGCCATCCGCGCCGGGTGGCCCGGCGGGTGGTTGAGCGCCGTGAAGTTGTAGTAGTCGAGCTCTACCTCCGGGCCTTCCATCACCCGATAGCCGAGGCCGACGAAGATGTCCTCGATCTCGCGCTGGGTGCGGATCAGCGGGTTCAGCGCTCCGGCCGGGACCGGCGGCGAACCGGGAAGCGTCACGTCGATCGCGTCCTCCGCGAGGCGGGTCCCGAGCTCGGCTGCGTCGAGCTCCGCGCCTCGCGACTCGATCAGCGATTCGAGCTCCTGCCGCGCCTCGTTACCGGCCTTGCCCACCGCGCCGCGCTCGTCGGGAGGGAGCTCGGCGATGCCGCGCAGGATCTGGGTGAGGTCCGCCTTGCGGCCCAGGTAGCGCACCCGGAGCTCCTCGAGCTCCGCCGTAGTCGAGGCCGAGCCGATCGCGTCGGCGGCCTCCTTCCTGATCTCCTCGATTCGCTCGGGCCCCATCAATCGCCACCTCCTCCGCCTCGCGTCCGGGGGTGGCTCGCGTCGGAAGAGCCGGGCGACGATATCCGCTGGAGCGCGATGGCAGCCGCCGCGGCGACGTTGAGCGATTCGGCTCCGTCGCGTAGCGGGATCGTCACCTGGGTCTCGCAGCTATCGAGGACCTCCTGGGGGAGGCCCTCCCGCTCGGCACCGAGGCAGACGGTCGCGGCCCCTGCGAGTGCATCCAGATCCTCACCGCCGTGGGCGACCAGCGCGGCCCTGGGCCCGGGCGCCTCCTCGACCCCCGCCCGCACCAGCGGCTCGGCGAACACCGCTCCCATGCTCGCCCGGACGGCGTGCGGCCCGAAGGGATCGGCGCAGTCCGGCCCAAGCACCACGGACCCGCCGATAAGCGCGTGCGCGGTGCGGATCACGGTGCCGACGTTTCCGGGATCGGAGACGCCGTGCAGGTACACGCACGGCGCGACCGGTCCATCGGCCCAGCGCTCTCGCCAGACGCCGATCGCCCGCGTTCCGGAGCCGAGCTTCGAGACCCGGTCCAGGAGCGCCGGCTCCACCTCGGTCCCGCCCAGTGCCTCGCCCGCCGCCGTGAGGAGCTCGACCGGTTCGGCACCGGCCGCCCTCGCCGCGGCCAGCAGGTCCTCGCCCTCGGCGATGAACAGGCCCTCCCGGTCACGGCTGCGCTTGCGGCCGAGGCGCCGGATCAGCTTGAGCTTCTCGTTGTGGGGGCTGGTGATCATGCGGGTGTTGGATATGAGGCGAAACGAAAAAGGGCGGCCGCTTTAGCGGACCGCCCGGGGGATCTGGCTCTGGCTGCCGTGATCTAGGTGGCGGCAGCCTCCCGGGCGAGCTCGACAAATCGGCGGAAGCCATCGGGGTCGTTGACGGCGATGTCGGCGAGCATCTTGCGGTTCACCTCTACCTCGGCCTTCTGCAGGCCGTGGATCAGCTCGGAGTAGCTCATGCCCTCCTGGCGGGCGGCGGCGTTGATCCGGGTGATCCAGAGCCGCCGGAAGTCGCGCTTGCGGGTGCGCCGGTCGCGGTAGGCGTAGGCCTCCGAGCGCATCACCTGCTCGTTGGCGAGCCGGTAGCTCGAGTGCTTGCGGCCGTAGTAACCCTTGGCCCGGTCGAGGACCTTCTTCTTGCGCTTCTTCCGCGCGACGGCGTTGGTCGCCCGCGGCATCAGCGACCACCCCCCGCGAGCAGCGTGTTCACGCGCTTCTGGTCCGCCTTCGAGATCTCCGAGGGCCGCTTGAAGCGCCGCTTCCGCGCGGGCGACTTCTTCTCGAGAATGTGGCTCGAGTACGCGCGCCTGCCGCGCAGCTTGCCCTTCGCGGTCTTGCGGAACCGCTTCTTGGAGCCGGAATGGGTCTTCATCTTCGGCATCGGAGCCGACTATTGAAGCAGGTACGCGAGGGTGCCCCGAGGCACCGCCGAGGAGCAACCCGTTTCATGATTCACCGAAGAATGCAAGGACCCGCTCCGCCACCAGGTCAGGATTCTCGTCGGCGATGAAGTGCCCGGCGCCCGGGATGAGCTCGAGCCTCATGTCGTCCGCGAAGGGCTCGAAGCCGCGCAGGAACGGTTCACGGAGGATCCGGTCCTCGTTCCCGTGCAGCATGAGGGTCGGAACCGTCAGGCGCACCTTGCGATATCGGCCGAGCAGGACGCGGGGGGAGTCCACGAGCAGATAGGTGCGGTACGTCTTGCTGGCGGCGAGCTTGGGCCGGTTCCCTCCAGGGAGCCAGGAATACCTCTCCGTCCTCGGGCGACCAGCCGGCTTGGACGGCGGTGAACCAGCGACGGAGGGCCTTTGAGAACAAGGCGTGGCGGATCAGCCAGGGCCCCAGGACGGGCGCGCCGTTGATCGGCCAGTACCAGAACCGCCAGAACGTCCCGAGCGCGGCGGGCGTCGGTCGGACGAAGGGATGACCCGTGTTGAGCGAGACGTAGCGGGCGACTCGCTCGGGGGCACGGAGGCAGATCAGGAACCCCAGAAATCCGCCGACGTCGTGACCGACCATATGGACCCGATCCAGCTGCAGTTCGTCCATGACGTTGAGGACGTCCCGCGCCATGGTCTCCTTGTCATAGCCGCTCCGCGGCGCATCCGACCAACCCGAACCGCGGGTGTCGATGCAGATCACGCGGTACCGGTCAGAGAACCTCGGTATGAGGTGCCGCCACTCCCACCAGTTCTGCGGCCAGCCGTGCAGCAGGACGAGAGGATCCCCTCCGCCAGCCTCCGCGACGTGTAGCCGGAGTCCGTCCACATCGACGAACTGATGCTCGACCCCCGGCAGATCCGGCATGGGTTGCTGCACACGGCAACCCTATGCGCCTCCAAGATCGCCTAGCTCGCTGCCGCTTCCTTCTCCTGGCCGGCGGTCCGGCTGGGGGCCAGGAGCATCGTCATGTTCCGGCCTTCCTGGAGCGGCTCCTGCTCCATCACTCCGATGTCGGAGACGTCCTGGAGCAGCCGGTCGAGCAGCATCCGGCCGCGCTCGGGGTGGCTCTGCTCCCGGCCACGGAACATGATCGTCACCTTGACCTTGTCCTGGTTCTTCAAGAACCGCTCGACATGGCCGCGCTTGGTCTCGTAGTCGTGCTGGGCGATCTTCGGCCGCAGCTTGATCTCCCGCACGTTCACCTGCTGCTGGTGCTTGCGGGCGGCCTTGGCCTTCTGCTCCTGCTCGTACTTGTACTTCGAGTAGTCGAGGATGCGCGTGACAGGCGGCTTGGAGTTCGGGGCCACCTCGACCAGGTCGAGGTCGCGCTCGCGCGCCCGCTCAAGGGCGTCGGGGGTCGGGACGATCCCCACCTGCTCGCCGTTCTCGTCGATCAGGCGCACCTCGGGCACGCGGATCCGCTCGTTGATACGAGTCGTGTCGCGCTCAGGCGGTCGGCGGTCGAAGCGAGAGACCGCCACTTAGCTGCGCATGAGGTAGAGCTTCAAGCTGATAGGCGAAAGTGGTTCGGGTAGGCGGGCACGAGGGCGCTAGACGCGCGTCGTGGTGTCGGTGCCCGGCATTGGAGCCAGTATAGACAGCCGCCCCGCGTCCATTGCAAGACGCGGGACGAGCTCTACTCGCCGGCTTCCTCGCGGATCCGCCCGATCAGCGCGTTGACCGCGATCGCCCCGAGGTCTCCATCGTCGTGCTGGCGGACGGAGACGGTCCCCGACTCGATCTCCTTGTCGCCCAGCACGAGCATGTAGGGCGCCTTGGAGAGCTCGGCGTCGCGGATCTTCCGGCCGACGGATTCGGTGCGGTCATCGACCCGCGCCCGCAGGTCGCTCGCCGCCAGCTGCTGTGCGACCTCCTGGGCCTGCTCGTTATGACGATCCGCCACGGGCAGCACGACGGCCTGGGTCGGCGCAAGCCAGAGCGGGAAGCGGCCGCCGTAGTGCTCGATCAGGATGCCGGCGAAGCGCTCCAGGGAGCCGAGCAGCGCGCGGTGGATCATCACCGGTGTGTGCTCGGCGTTGTCGGCGCCCGTGTAAGTGAGCTCGAAGCGTGCGGGCATCTGGAAGTCGAGCTGACAGGTGCCGCACTGCCAGGAGCGTCCCAGCGCATCGGTGATGTGGAAGTCGATCTTCGGCCCGTAGAAGGTGCCCTCCCCGGGGCTCACGTCGTACGCGCGCCCCTGGCGCTCGAGCGCCTTGCGGAGAGCGTCCTCCGCCCGCTCCCACTGCTCGTCCGTGCCGATCGACTTGTCCGGTCGCGTCGAGAGCTCGACCCGCATCGAGTCGAACCCGAAGCGCTCATACAGCTGATCGATCGCGGTACAGATCGCGTCGACCTCGTCGGTGACCTGGTCGAGGGTGCAGTAGACGTGCGCGTCGTCCTGCGTGAACGCCCGGACCCGGAGCAGGCCGTGGAGCACGCCCTCCCGCTCGTAGCGCGACACCAGCCCGAATTCCGCCAGGCGCAGCGGGAGCTCGCGATAGGAGTGCCGGCTGGACGCGAAGACGAGGCAGGCGCCCGGGCAGTTCATCGGCTTGATCGCGTACCGCGGCTCCTCTCCCGAGCTCTCCCGCTCTGAGGCGTCGGTGAAGAACATGTTCTCCTTGTAGTTGTCCCAGTGGCCCGAGCGGTGCCAGAGCTCCGTGTCGAGCACCTGCGGAGTCTTGATCTCCTGGTAGCCGCCCGCGTCGAGCTGCTTCCGCACCTCGGCCTCGATCAGCCGCAGGAGCACCGTCCCCTGAGGGAGCCAGAACGGCATGCCGGGGGCCTCGGGGCGGAGCTCGAAGAGGTCGAGCTGCGGCCCGAGCCGGCGGTGGTCGCGCTCGCGCGCCTGGGCGATCCGCTCCAGATGCTCCTCGAGGTCCTTGCGGTTGAAGAACGCCGTGCCGTAGATCCGGGTCAGCATCTGGCGCGTCTCGTCGCCGCGCCAGTAGGCGCCGGCCAGCGAGGTGAGCTTGAAGGCGCCGATCCTCCCGGTCGAGGGGGCGTGCGGGCCGCGGCAGAGGTCCTCGAAGGGACCGTTGCGGTAGAGGGAGACGGTCTCGGCGCCGTCGTTCTTGATCAGGTCCTCGATCAGCTCGACCTTGTAGTCCTGGCCCTGGTCGCGAAAGAGCTCGGCGGCCTCCTTGGCGGGCAGCTCGCGGCGCTCGAAGGGCTCGTCGGCCTTGACGTGCTCGGCCATCCGCTCCTCGATGCGGGCGAGGTCGCCCTCGCCGGGTCCGCCATCCGGGAACTCGATGTCGTAGTAGAAGCCGTTCTCGATCGGGGGGCCGATCGAGATCTTGGCGTCGGGCCAGATGTCGAGCACCGACTCGGCGAGCACGTGTGCCGCGTCGTGGCGAATCAGCTCCAGAGCCTCGGGACTGCGGTCCGTGACGATCTCGATGCTCTCGCCGTCGGCCAGTGGAGCGGAGAGGTCGCGCAGCTGCCCATCGACCTTGATCGCGAGGGCCGCCTTGGCGAGGCCAGAGCCGATCGCGCCGGCGGCATCGGCGCCGCTTGCGCCATCGTCGAGCTCGAGCTCGGAATCGTCGGGCAGCTTGACCTTCATGCGGTCGCTAAGGCT
>JBKPTM010000313.1:0-5954 GCA_046765935.1 Actinomycetota bacterium
GCTCGAGACCCTCGTCGCGCGGCTGCGCGAGGCCGAAGAGACCGAGTAGCCACAGCGGCCTCTCCGGCGGACGCTAGTCCACCGGCAGGGTCGCCCCGAGCCGCTCGAACGTCGCCTCGGCCGCCTCGCGGTCGTCGCCCCCGAGCAGCCAGCCCGTTCGGGCCGCCTGGAACGGGCAGCCCATCGCCTCGAAGAGTTCCTTCGACTCGCGAAGCAGGGCATCGTCGGAGGCGCGCAACCCCTTTGCGCGGAGCAGGAGTCCACGTGCATACCGATCCTGGCCGACACGCGGCTCCGCCCAGGCGATGGCCTCGGCGACGTCGTCGCGTCCCGCGCGAACGAAAGCCTCGGCGCGGCTGCAGGCGTAGGTCGCTGTCCACTGGCTGCCCGCCACGGGGCTCGCCCCGACCGCAGCCGCCTCCCCGAATCGCCCGCGGTGAATCTCCAGGTCGATGGCGAACATGACCACTCCGCACCGCTGCTCGGGGTCCCTCGAACTGAGGTTGCGCGCGTGCGCCATCCAGTCATCCGACGCCGCCGTGTCACCGCGGTAGCCGTAGGCCGCGGCGGTGCAGGCGGCCGGCGTGGCGAAGGCGCCCATCGGTGGGCGCCCGGCCTCGTACCAGGCCTTCCGTGAGCTCTCCCCGAGCTCGATTGCGCGATCCCACTCACCCAGGAAGAAGCTCGGCATCAGCTCGCGTTGGAACTCGGCCATCTCGACTCCGCGGCTGCGGTCGACCTCGGCTCCGCGCTCCGCATACCGCAGAGCCTCGGTGAACTCGCCGACCTGCATGAGGCAGAGCACCATCATGTGGAGCGCGTCTGAGATCTCGACGTCGAGGGCATGGGAGCGCGGCGCGGCCTCGAGCAGCCCGATCCGCTCGCGCGTGTGCTCGACCGCGTCGAGTTGGTTTCCCTGCAGCCAGGCGCTCGCCGTGGCGGCGTCGAGGGCGTTCTGGAGAAGCTGCCGATCGTCGATCCTGCGGGCGAGCTCGAGGCCCTCCGTCGCCGGCCCGGCCATGGCCTCCGGGTCCTTGCCCATCCAGGCGACCCAGGCGTCGTCCAGGCGCAGCCGGGCGCAGGTGGCGACGTCGTCGTCCGAGGCGAGCTCGTGGCCTCGCTTGAGAAGTGGCTCGAGTTCGCTGACCGGCGGGTCGCCGGCGATCCCATGCATCCGAGCTCCGATCTCGACGCTGCGGGCGTATGCGGCGGCAGCGCGGGCGGTGTCGCCGTCGCGCTCGGCGGTCTCACCCGCCTCACGGAACAGCCGCATGCCCTGGTCGCCCCGCCAACCGCGCAGCGCCACTTCGGCTGCCGCGACCAGAGCGTCGTAGCGCTGGGCTCCATCCTCGGCGAGCTCGGCCGCGTTCTCGTAGAGCTGCCGGCCCCGAGCCGCGGCGCCGCGGAGAACCGCCGAGTCCGCCGCCTCGAGGTCGGCCCTGCGCGCTGCCTCTCGCCGTTCGTCGGTCGGATCGAGCTCCCAGGCGTGGTAGAGGTGGTACGCGATCAGCTCGGGCAGCTCGGCGAACGAATCCCTCCGACGAAGCGCTTCGACCGCGCGCTCATGCAGCGTCGCGCGGTCCTTCCGCGGCAGCGAGTTGTACGCGACCTCGCGAATCAGCTGATGGCGGAAGACGTAGTGGCCGGCCTCCGAACCCGGTCGCTCCTGGACGAGGGCCCGCCGGCGTAGCCCGCGGAGCGATTCGGTCGGGTCCTCTCCCAGCAGGTCACGCAGAGGCCCCTGGGAGAAGGTGTGGCCGAGGACCGCCGCGCGCTGAAGCGTCCGCTTCTCGTTCTCGGGGAGCTGGTCGATCCGCGCGGCGATCGCGGCCTGGACGGTGTCAGGCAGGCGCTCCGGCATCTGTCCGTTGCCGCCCTCCCCGATTGTGCGCGAGACCTCCTCAGTGAAGAACGGATTGCCGCCGGCTGCGTCGGCGACCCGACCGGCATCGTCGCGCCGATCCTGAGGCAGGAGGAACTCCGCCAGGCGCAGCGCGGCGTCGTGGTCGAGCGGCAGCAGCTCGAGCTGCGTGTTGTTCCGGGCGGCGCGACCGAACTCCGGGCGTCGCTCGGCCAGTTCCGGGCGGCTCGTGCAGAGCACGACGACCGGTGTGTCGTGCAGCCCGAAAGCGACGTCCTCGAGCATCTCGAGGGTTCCCTCGTCCGCCCAGTGCGCGTCGTCGACGCCGACCGCCAGCGGCCGGTCGCTCGCAAGCAGCGCGACGAGTCGCCGCCAGGCGCGGCTCAGCTCCTCCTCGGCATCGCAGTCCGGCCTACCTCGGATCGCGACGGTCAGGCTTGCGGCCAGCGAGGAGGCGTCCTCGGCGCCGAGCTTCGACAGCAGCTCGCGCAGCGAGCTTTCCACCTCGTCCGGAGACGCATCGGTGGACAGATCGGTGGCGTCTCGGAGGATCTCGCCGAGCGCCCAGAACGCGATCCCCTCGCCGTAGGGAGGACTGCGGCCCACGATCGTTCGCCAGCCCTCCGAGCGAAGCTCCGCGAACAGCTCCGCGCCGAGTCGCGTCTTGCCGATCCCGGAATCGCCGATTACGGTGACCAGCTGCGGGAGTCGCTCCCGGGCCGCGCGACGCGCGATCAGCCTGAGCATCTCGAGGTCGTCGTCTCGACCGATCAGGGGGACCGCGGAGACCGTCTCACCGCCCACGTCCACCGCCTTGTAGGCAGCGATTGGGCGGTCGATGCCCTTCGCATCCACCGCGCCGTTCGGCTCGAGCAGCGCCCTCCGACAGGCGCGCACGGTCCGCTGCCCGACCAAGACCTCTCCCGGTGCTGCGGCCTGCTGCAGCCGCGCGGCGGCGTTCACCGCCTCACCCGTCACCCGCAGGTTGCCCGCCTCGGGAACGGACAGGACTTCACCGGTCTCGATCCCGACCCGCACCGCAAGCCGTCCGTCCAGGTCTCCCACGCGGCGCGCGAGCTCGAGGCCGGCGGCGACGGCGCGGTCGGGGTCATCGCCGTGGGCGACGGGTGCGCCGAAGACCGCCATCACGGCGTCCCCGATGTACTTCTCGACCGTGCCGCCATGCTGCTCCAGAGCGGCGCGCGCGGCATCGAAGAAGGGTTCGAGACGTCCCCTGATCTCCTCCGGATCCTGCCCGGCGGCAAGCTGGGTGGAGCCGACCAGATCGGCGAACAACATCGTCGCGATCTTCCGCTCTCCTCCCAAGGTGCTCACCTCACCCAAGATAAACGGCGAGGCGGGCCGGAAGGTTTTTATGTGTTCAGGCTGTGGGCTGCGACTCCGGATCGGGCCTGACGATCACCGTTTCCGCCACCTCGAGCACCTCGTCGGCGGGCATGTCGACCCGCTCGCCTCATAACCGCTCGGGGCTTCGCCCCTCGCTCAAAGCCGGGCAGCCTGGCCGCCGCTAGCATCGCCCGCCCAGTGGCGAAGATCAAGGTCAAGAACCCGGTCGTCGAGCTCGACGGCGACGAGATGACCCGCATCCTCTGGGCGTTCATCAAGGAGCGGCTGATCCTGCCGTACCTCGACATCGACCTGAAGTACTTCGACCTCTCGATCGAGAAGCGGGACGAGACCGAGGATCAGATCACCGTCGACGCCGCCAACGCGATCAAGGAATACGGCGTCGGCGTGAAGTGCGCCACGATCACGCCCGACGAGGCAAGGGTCGAGGAGTTCGGCCTGAAGGAGATGTACCGCTCGCCGAACGGGACGATCCGCAACATCCTCGGCGGGGTCATCTTTCGCGAGCCGATCGTGATCTCGAACGTGCCGCGGCTGGTGCCCGGCTGGACGAAGCCGATCGTGATCGGCCGCCACGCCTTCGGCGACCAGTACCGGGCCACCGACACGCTGATTCCGAAGGGCGGCGGGACCCTCACCCTCAGCTTCGAGCCGAACTCGTCGAGCGAGGGCCCGATCAAGCTCGTGGTCTACGACTTTCCGGCCGAGGAGGGCGGCGGCATCGCCATGGCGATGTACAACCGCGACGACTCGATCCGGGACTTCGCGCGCGCGTCCTTCCGCTATGGGCTTGACCGCGAGTACCCGGTCTACATGTCGACGAAGAACACGATCCTGAAGACGTACGACGGCCGCTTCAAGGACCTCTTCCAGGAGGTCTTCGACTCCGAGTTCAAGGATCAGTTCGAGGCGAAGGGGCTGACCTACGAGCATCGCCTGATCGACGACATGGTCGCCGCCGCCCTCAAGTGGGAGGGCGGCTACGTGTGGGCGTGCAAGAACTACGACGGCGATGTGCAGTCGGACACCGTCGCGCAGGGCTTCGGCTCGCTCGGCCTGATGACCAGCGTGCTGATGACGGCCGACGGCAAGACGGTCGAGGCCGAGGCCGCGCACGGCACCGTCACCCGGCACTTCCGCCAGCACCAGCAGGGCAAGGCGACCTCGACCAACCCGATCGCCTCGATCTTCGCGTGGACCCGCGGCCTGGCAGCGCGCGGGCGGATGGACGAGACGCCCGAGGTCACGGAGTTCGCCGAGACCCTCGAACGCGTCTGCGTGGAGACGGTCGAGAGCGGGAAGATGACCAAGGACCTCGCCCTGCTGATCGGCCCCGACCAGGACTTCCAGACCACCGAGGAGTTCCTCGCCTCGATCGACGAGAACTTGAAGAAGGAGATGAAATGAGCAACGGCCCAGTCAATGTGACCGTCACCGGCGCCGCCGGCCAGATCGGCTACGCGATCCTCTTCCGCATCGCCGCCGGCGAGATGCTCGGCCCCGACACCCAGATCAGCCTGCGGCTGCTGGAGATCCCGGACGCGGTCAAGGCCGCCGAGGGGACAGCAATGGAGCTCGACGACTGCGCCTTCCCGCTGCTGCGCGGCATCGACATCTCCGACGACCCCAACGAGGCGTTCGACGGCGCCAACATCGCGCTGCTCGTCGGAGCCCGGCCGCGATCCAAGGGGATGGAGCGTGCGGATCTGCTCGAGGCGAACGGCGGCATCTTCAAGCCACAGGGAGAGGCGCTCAACTCGCATGCGGCGGATGACATCAAGGTGCTGGTCGTCGGCAACCCCGCCAACACCAACTGCCTGATCGCGATGTCGCACGCGCACGACATTCCGCAGGAGCGCTTCACCTCGATGATGCGCCTCGATCAGAACCGCGCCATCAGCCAGGTCGCAAACAAGCTCGAGCGGCCGGTCAACGACGTCAAGCGGATGGCGATCTGGGGCAACCACTCGCCGACGATGTACCCGGACCTGGTGAACGCGCTGGTCGACGGCAGCCCCGCCTGGCCACAGGTCGACGACGAGGCCTGGATCGCCGACGAGTTCATTCCCACTGTCGGCAAGCGCGGCGCGGCGATCATCGAGGCACGCGGCGCCTCCAGCGCAGCGTCCGCCGCAAACGCCGCGATCGATCACATGCGCGACTGGGTGCACGGCACGCCCGACGGCGACTGGGCCTCAATGGGGGTGGTCTCCGACGGCTCCTACGACATCGAGGAGGGCCTGATCTGTGGCTCGCCCTGCGAGTGCTCGGGTGGCGAATGGAAGCGAATCGAGGGCCTCGAGATCACCGACTTCTCCCGCGAGCGCATCGACAACACCGTCGCCGAGCTCAAGGACGAGCGCGATGCGGTTAAGCGGCTCGACCTGATTTAACCCGGGTGGTAGCCCTTGCCCTTGCGGCTGATCCGCCCCTCCTTCTGGAGGTCCGGTAGCACGCGGTACAGGTAATTGGGGTGGTTGAGCTTCATCTTCCGCCCCAGCTCGGAGACGGTGATCCCCGGGTTCTGCTTGATGATGCGGACGGCCTGGTCGGCCCTCGTGGAGCCGCGTCGCCGGCGCGTCGGAGTGGACGATCCCCCGCGCGGCCGGCCGACCCGGCGCCGTGCGCTTCGGCCCAGGCCGGCGAGGGCCGCCTCGACCTGCTTACGCTCGTCGTCGAGCTCGCGCAGCCGTCGCTCGAGCAGCGTCCTTGCCTGATCGACTGT
>JBKPTM010000314.1:0-2988 GCA_046765935.1 Actinomycetota bacterium
TTTGAGCCTAAGTCTCGTGGGCTCGGAGATGTGTATAAGAGACAGGGCGGACGCGCGGACGATCGCGGCGAACCTCGGCGTCGAGCTGGTCGAGATCTCGATCGCGGACGCCATGGAGGCCTACGGCAGGGCGCTGGGACCGGCCTTCGAGCGCTCCGAGCCCGGTCTGGCCGAGGAGAACATCCAGGCGCGGATCAGGGGCAATCTGATCATGGCCCTCTCGAACAAGTTCGGCTGGCTCGTCCTCACCACCGGGAACAAGAGCGAGCTCTCGGTGGGCTACGCGACCCTGTACGGGGACATGGCGGGCGGCTTCGCCGTGATCAAGGACGTCTTCAAGCTGCTCGTCTACCGGCTGGTCCGCTGGCGCAACGAGCAGGAGGGCCGTGACCTGGTCCCCGAATCGGTGCTCGAGCGTCCGCCCTCTGCGGAGCTGCGGCCCGACCAGCTCGATGAGGACTCGCTGCCGCCCTACGAGGTACTCGACCGGATCCTCGAGGCCTACGTGGAACGCGACGAGGGGGTCGAGGACCTGGTGGCGGAGGGCCTTCCGGAGGAGACCGTGATGGACGTCGTGCGGCTGGTCGACCGGGCCGAGTACAAGCGCCGGCAGGCGCCGCCCGGGATCCGCGTCTCGACCAAGGCGTTCGGGCGGGATCGGCGCCTGCCGATCACCAATCGCTTCGGCTCTATGCGGGCGCTGCCGCGGTAGCCGCCGCCGGGAGCTTGAGCCACCCCTCGAGCTGCTCGTAGACCTCGGGATGGTTGAGCAGCGCCAGGTGGTGGATACCGCCGACGTGACGGCCGTTCTCGACCTCGAAGGGGATACGGCGGCGACGCCCCTGGCCCGAGGCACTGCGGTAGTGGACGAGAAGGTCGCCGACCAGACCGCCGAATCCGTGTGGCCGGCGGCTCAGCGTGGCGCCGACAAAGCAATACGCGGCGCCCGGGACGAAGGTCACTTCGTGGCAGCGATCGCGCAAGAACTCGTCTAAGTCACAATCACACCAGTCGTCCTCCACGCAGTTCCCGAAGCGGAGGTCCTTGATCCCCACGCTGCGGCGATTGAAGAAGAGGTCGGCGAAGGGGCGGGATTCCGGCAGCCGGCCCAGTGTCCACCCGGCGACGTTCGCGGCCCTCTCCAGGGGTGCACCGAGGTGCGGCGTGCCCAGGCAGATGACGTGACGGAGCCCGTCGGCCCAGTCGTGGCGCTCTTCCGCGCCGTAGTGGGAGGCGCTGCGCGCCACCAGTCCCCCCATCGAGTGGCCGATCAGGGCGAAGCGCTCGACGTGCTGCGGCCAGCCGCTCGCGATGCGCTCCAGGGCCGCCGCGAGTCGGCGCCCGTTGTCCGAGACGTGGAGGCCGGTGTTGTAGCGGACGTATATCGGCGTGTAGCCGAGCTCATCGTGCAGGCGGGCGCCGTAGCCGCGCGAAGAGCCGCCGGTCCGTCGCCGCCAGGCCTCATCCGTCTCGCAGAGGCCGTGAACGAACACGGCGATCCTCGCGGTCGCGTCCGGGAACGCTTCCGCCAGGCCCGCCGAGTCGAGCGGCACGTCTCGTCCATGACGCCGGACCGAGAGCTCGAGCGCCAGTTCGGGGTGCTCCTGCGCCAGGCGGTCGCCGGCGATGCCGTTCAGGGCCCCCAGCGCGAGCCCGCCGGCCGGTGAGTCGGCGAGCGCCGCGGAATCCTCCGGGGCTCGCTCCGCAAGGAGGCGCCCCGCGGCCACGACCGGCGTCTGCAGCGCGGCCGAGACGGCTCGATACGACGCGCTCGAGACGCCGTCGTGGACGAGGCGCACCGGAGCGCCCAGCGGGCCGATCAGTCTGAAGGCCCGCCGCGCCACGGCGCCGTGCACCTGCCGCGCCGTCGCACCCGGTTGTCCGATCGAGGCGGCGGCGATCTGGCTCAGGGAGAGGAGCTCACCTTTTCGCACGCCGAGAGCATCTCACCCACGGCGGACTTTGCAACCGCTTCTATCTTTGGGGCCGCACGGCGATCGTCATCCGGACCAGCGCACAGGGGCGGCCGTCGTCGTCGGTCAGCTCGACGTCCCAGATCCAGACCGTGCGGCCGCGCTGGCGCGGCGTGGCCCTGGCATTGATGTGGCCGCCGGTGATCGGCCGTAGGAAGGTCGAGTGATTCGCCTGGCCGAACGCGACCATGCCGTCGTCGCGGACGGCCCCGTAGGTGGATGCCGAGGTGACGCTCTCGGCGAGCGAGGCATAGACGCCCCCATGGACCACTCCGTTGGGCTGCAGGTGGCGGGGTTCCACCGCGATGCGGGCGCGGGCGTCGTCCGGGTCGAGGTTGATCCACTCGACCCCGATCTCCTCGGCGAAGCCCGCGGGGGTGTCCTCGGGTCCGGCCATTGGGGCGGGGACATTAGTCTGCGGCGGGATGGCGTTCCTGGTCTGGTCCGGTGTCGAGGAGTGGCTGACGGAGTCGGCGTCCGTGGACCTGGACGGAGCTGGTCTGACTGCAGCGGGGATCCAGCTTGGGGCGGAGCCGGCCCCATTTCGAGTCGACTACCGGCTCGAGGCGCCCGACTTCGTCACGCGCGAGCTCGAGCTGACCTCCACGGCGGAGGGCTGGCGCCGGCACCTGTTGCTCCGACACGACGGCTCGGGAGCTTGGGAGGCCGATGTGGAGGACGAGGGCGATGTCCCCGACAGCCCCTGGGACGGATCGCTGCCCGAACTCTCGGAGGCGCTCGACATCGACATCCAGAACTCGCCGCTGACCAACACGATGCCGATCCTCCGTGAGGGCTTCCGAGAGGGCGGCTCCGGAGATTTCGTGATGGCTTTCGTGACGCTGCCAACCCTGCGGGTCGAGGCCTCCCCGCAGCGCTACGAGCACGTGCGCGCCACCGAGACCGGTTCCGTGGTCCGCTACATCAGCCGCGACGGCGATTTCACCGCCGACCTCGAGCTCGACACCGACGGCCTGCTCGCGTTCTACCCGCGACTGGCGAGGCGGATCCAGCC
>JBKPTM010000315.1:0-2174 GCA_046765935.1 Actinomycetota bacterium
GCGATGAAGACGATCGTCCCCTTCGCCTTGCGGATCAGCGGGATGAAGGCCTGGGTGACGGCGACCTGGCCGATCAGGTTGATCTCGAGCGTCCTGCGCAACTCGTCGAGCGGCATGAACTCGATCGGCCCGCCCCCGCCGACGCCGGCGTTGTTGACGAGGCCCACCAGCCCCTGATCGCCCAGCGACTCGGCGACCTGCTGCCTCGCCGACTCGATCTGGCCGGCGTCGGTGACGTCGAGAGTGATCGGCGCGAGCCGGTCGGAGCCGTCCTTCGCGAGCTCCCGCGCGTCCGCCTCCTTGCGGACGCCCGCGAAGACGCGGTAGCCCTTGGAGTCGAGGAGCAGCGCGGTGGCGCGGCCGATGCCGGTCGAGGCACCCGTGACCACAACGGCGCCGCTTGCGTTGCCGGCCATGAGATGAAAGACCCTACCGGAGGCCGTTCGGCCCGATACGGTGCCGCGCTGTGAGTGCGTCCGTACTGGCGGTCGTGGGGGCGCGGCCGAATTTCGTCAAGGCCGCACCGGTGATCGCTGCCCTGGCCGAGTCCGGAGACGTCTCGGTCCGGGTCCTGCACACCGGCCAGCACTACGACCGCGCGCTCTCGGGCGGCTTCATCGAGCGGCTCGGCATGCGCGAGCCCGACGCCAACCTCGAGGTCGGCTCGGGCACCCACGCCGAGCAGACGGCCGGGGTGCTGACCGGCATCGAGCAGGACCTGCTCGACCACCCCGCCGACATGGTCCTGGTCCCCGGCGACGTCAACTCGACCATGGGTGCGGCCCTCGCCGCGACCAAGCTCCACGTCGGCGTCGCCCACATCGAGTCCGGTCTCCGCTCCCGCGACTGGGGCATGCCCGAGGAGGTCAACCGCGTGGTCACCGACCGGGTCTCCGACGTCCTGCTCTGCACCTCCCAGGACGCGGTCGAGAACCTGGCCGCCGAGGGGATCACCGGCGACGGCGTCCAGCTGGTCGGCAACACGATGATCGACAGCCTCTTCAGGCTGCTCGAGGGCGTCGACCGCCCTGCCCTGCTCGAGAAGAACGGGCTCGAGGCGCGGAACTTCGTCCTCGTCACGCTCCACCGGCCCGCGCTCGTCGACGATCCGGAGCTGCTCGGGCCGACGATGGAGGTGCTCGCCTCGCTTCCGGAGGGGCTGCCGGTGATCTTTCCCGTCCACCCCCGGACCCGGGCCCGGCTCGAGGGAATGGGGTACTCGGCGACCGGCAAGGTGACCCTCGCCGAGCCGATGGACTACACGGACTTCATCGGCCTCGAGGCCGAGGCCCGGCTGGTGATCACGGACTCTGGCGGCGTCCAGGAGGAGACCAGCGTCCTCGGGACGCCCTGCCTCACCTACCGCACCACCACGGAGCGGCCGGTCACGATCGAGCTCGGCACCAACGAGCTGATCGGCGTCGATCCGGACGCGCTTCGTGAGGCGGCCGAGCGGGTCCTCGGCACGGACCCGCCCGCCGACCCACCCGAGATCCCGCTCTGGGACGGCAAGGCGGGGCCGCGCGCCGCGGCGGCAGTCGAGGCCTTTCTCTCCGGCTGAAATCGCGGGATACTCGGCGTGCGATGGGGGAGGAGAACATCGCACTCGTCCAGAAGGCCATCGCCGTCTACAGCGGCACGGGCGAAGTTGCCCAGGAGCGGGGTCTATTCGGGGACCGCGATGAGGCCCTCGAAGCCGCAGGGCTGCCGGAGTAAGCCGCGGTGGGGAGTTCTCTCGAACCCGAGGCGGCCTGGAACGCGGTCGAGCTCGGCTTTGCGGAGATTCTCGATGTGAGGACCGAGCTCGAGCGTCGCCGCTACGGGGCCCCGCCTGGGGCGAGACATGTCTCGCTGCTGAAGCACGTGGCGAGCCCGGAGGGGCCCGGCTCGATCTACCTCTGCCAACGCGCCCTCCGGTCGAAAGCGACTTTGCGCCGGGGGGCGGCCGAGGTCGCGGGCGGCTTCGCCGCGTGGAAGGAGGCTGGCCTTCCAGTCGAGGATGTCGATTAGCGTGGGCCGCGCGGGGCACTCGGAGTAGGCGATGTCGGAGGAGAACGTCGAATTCGCCCGGAGTGTCTTCAATCGTTGGAACGCCGGAGAGCGCAGCTTCCCGGACGAGGAGATCCACCCTGACGCGGTGCTCGTGAGTCGGCTCCTGGGCAAGGCCGTGCGCG
>JBKPTM010000316.1:0-2835 GCA_046765935.1 Actinomycetota bacterium
CGGACCGGGTCTCGGCGCTAGTCTTCCTCAACCTCAAAGAGGTCCTGGGGCTGGCTCAGCGGGCCGGCCTGGCGGAGAATCCACTGTATGCCTCGCTCAGCGAAGACATCTCGCGCGTCGGCTCTCTCGGCCTAGCCGTGAGGGGCAACGACCACGAGCTTCAATCCGAGCTCTTCCTGGCCATCCACCACTGAGGAACCAATGCAGAAGCTTTCAGAGAACGAGTACCTGTTCACCTCCGAGTCGGTCACCGAGGGTCACCCCGACAAGATCTGCGATCAGATCTCGGACGGCGTCCTCGACGCGATCATGGCCGAGGACCCCGAGGGCCGAGTCGCCTGCGAGACGCTGGTCAATACCGGCCTGGTCGTGGTCTCCGGCGAGATCACGACCAAGTGCTACGTCGACATCCCGAAGATCGCGCGCGAGACGATCCGCCAGATCGGCTACGACGACCCCAAGTACGGGTTCGATCACGAGGCCTGCGCGGTGCTCACGGCGATCGATGAGCAGTCGCCCGACATCGCGCAGGGTGTCGATTCCGGCCTCGAGCAGCGCGAGGGCGAGTCCTCCGACGAGCTCGACTCGGCTGGGGCGGGCGACCAGGGAATGATGTTCGGCTACGCGAGCCGGGAGACGAAGGCGCTGATGCCAATGCCGATCCAGATCGCCCATCAGCTCGCCCGCCAGCTCGCCGAGGTCCGCAAGGCAGGGGTCGTGCCCTATCTCGGCCCCGACGGCAAGACCCAGGTCTCGGTCCGCTACGAGAACGACCGCCCGGTCGAGATCGCGAAGGTCCTGATCTCGACCCAGCACCGCGAGGACGCCGGCAAGCAGATGATCCGGAACGACCTCTGGGAGCACGTGCTCGAGCCGGTGCTGCACACCGAGTACAAGGAGCTCTTCACGGAGAAGGAGCTGCTCGAGAACTTCATGGTCAACCCGACCGGCAAGTTCGTGATCGGCGGCCCCGTCGGCGACGCCGGGCTCACCGGCCGGAAGATCATCGTCGACACCTACGGCGGTGCCGCGCGCCACGGCGGCGGCGCCTTCTCGGGCAAGGACCCGTCCAAGGTGGATCGCTCAGCCGCCTACGCCGCGCGGTACGTCGCCAAGAACATCGTGGCCGCGGGCCTCGCCGAGCGCTGCGAGGTCCAGGTGGCCTACGCGATCGGCGTCGCGCACCCGGTGTCGGTGATGGCGCAGACCTTCGGCACGGGCAAGCTCGCGGACTCGGATATCGCCCGCCTCATCCAGGAGAACTTCGACCTGCGGCCGGCCGCCTTCCGGCGTTATCTGGACCTGCACCGGCCGATCTTCCAGAAGACGGCGGCCTACGGCCACTTCGGCCGGGAGGACGCCGACTTCACCTGGGAGCGGACCGACCGTGCGGACGAGCTGCGTCAGTCCGCTGGGTTGGGCGAGAAGGCGGAGGCGCCCGCTTAGTTCGTGGGTTCGGCCTCGCCCTGGAGGCCGCTGAGGATCGGCGTCGCCTGCTCGACGTTCTGGACGACCTCCTCGGGCTGCGCGACGCCCGCGAAGACGAAGTTCGACTCGTCGGTGCCGGCCGTGGTGAACTCGACGTCGCCGATCTGCATGATCCGCTCGTAGACGCCCTGGTTGTAGTTCACGTTCTGCACGCGCTGCAGCCGGGTCTCCTGGACCTTGCGGGCAACGATCCCAACTTTGATGTTGAGGCGGCGGTCGGTGATCGTGTAGACGGTCGCGACCCGCTTGATGAAGCCGACGAGGACCGTGATCGCCAGGACCACCGCGAAGACGAGGATCGCGAGGCCAGTGCTGCTGTCGATCAGCCCCGCGAGGACGCCGGCGGCCGCGCCGACGAGGGCCCCCTTCAGGTAGAAGCCGATGATCGCCCGCCAGGACGGATGTCCCTGGTAGATCACCCTCTCCCCGGACTGCAGGTCCACGGCGCGGAGCCTAACGCGCCGCCCGGCGTCCGCGAGCGCGCCTAGGCTCGGGGATCGTGCCCATCGCCAAGGTTGAGCCGCTGCTAACGACCCGCAACGTGTCGGGGCCGTTCGACTACCGCCTGCCGGAGGCGATGAGCGAGGTCGAGGTCGGGTCGGTCCTGGTGGTGCCCTTCGGGCGGAGACGAGTGGTTGGTGTGGTCGTCGGGCTCGCCGACCAAAGCGAGCTGCCGCAGGATCGCCTGGCCGAGCCGCTGGAGGCGCTCGAGGCCGGTGTGCCGCCTGAGCTGGTCGGGCTGGGCCGCTGGGTCGGCGAGGAGTACTGCTCGACCACGGCGCGAGGGCTCGGTCTCGTTCTGCCGCCGGGGATCGGGACGGGTGCCGAGGCGCGGCGCGTCCGCCCGCTGGTCGAGCTCGAGGTCGAGGCGACCGAGGAGGGGCTCGAGGCGATCGCGCGCGGCGAGCGGCTCGGGTTGCGCCAGAGGGCGGTCCTTCGGGCCCTCGCCGCCGGGCCGAAGCTGGCGCGTCAGCTCGCGGCGAGCGCGGGGTCGGACCGCGCGACGCTCCGTCGGCTCGAGGCCCGTGGGCTGGTGACGACGCGCGACGTCGAGCGCCGGCGGCGTCACCGCTCGCCCGGGGTGGGGGCGGTACGCGAGGCAGTCGAGCTCACGGCCGACCAGAGGGCGGCGCTCGATGCGGTGGTCAGCTCGCTCCCAGACCGGGGCGGCGAGCCGTCGTCGAGGTCCTTTCAGCTCCACGGGGTGACGGGCTCGGGGAAGACCGAGGTCTACCACGAGGCCGCCCGCGAGACGCTGGCCCGGGGCCGCGGTGCGATCGTGCTCGTGCCGGAGATCGCCCTCACCCCGCAGACGATGGATCGCTTCCGGCGCCGCTTCGGCGACTC
>JBKPTM010000317.1:0-2069 GCA_046765935.1 Actinomycetota bacterium
GGTGAGGCACAGGCCGGTGAGGTGGTAGATCGGCGGTCGCGGCAGATCGCCCGAGATCACCGCCCGCAACAGGTCGAGTCCATCCCGTCGCGCGAACTCCTCCTGCGGGAGCACCTCGCCCTCGACCTCGCGGCGCAGCGGATCGTTCGGATCGCTGCCGGGCGGCGCCATGTCCAGCACGGCCCCGTCCTGCGGGGGATCGGGCAGCGGGTCCACGGGAGGGAAGACGGTGCAGCGGGTCGTCCCGTGCGAGATCAGCTGGTCGTCGGCGTCGAACAGGAACGCCTCCGAGATCCCGATCGAGCGGCCGCGATGAATCAGCTGGCCGGAGCCGGTGACCGCGGTGCCGGCCCTCGGCACCACCGGGCGCAGGAAGGACATCGAGAGCTCGGCCGTCGTCATCCCCTGTCCGGGCCCGACATCCGAGTGGACGACCGAGCCGAGCGCCGCGTCGCCGATGATTGCCAGGACCCCGCCGGAGATCAGGCCCGACGAGTTCGAGAACCACGGCGAGGCCGGCATCGCGAAGGTCGAGTGGCCGCGGGAGCCCTCGGTCATCTCCAACTCGGTCAGATAGCCCATCGGCGAGTACGGGATCAGCCCCCGCCGCGCGGCTCCCATGCGCTGCTCTCCGGCGAGCGCCAGGAACGAGCGATCGGGGTAGCCGCCCTTGGCGGGCTGTTGCCAGATCACGTGGCCGCCATTCTGCTGGCCGTTATCCGGCGAGGATGTGGCGGGCCGCTTCCGTGCCGGCCGCGATCACGCCGGCGTGGTCGCGATCCGGGTCCGAGAGAACCTGCAGCGCGATGCCGTCCGCCATCGCGAAGAGCAGCGCGACGACGGCGTTGATCTCGAACCGGGGCGTGATCACGCCCTCGGCCTGCTTGGCGCGAAGGATCTCGGCGACGTGGTCGCGGGTGCGGTTGAAGAGCTCCCCCACCTCCCGCTGGATCTCGGGGTTCCGCCGCCCGGCCGTGAAGAGGTCGAAGAGCAGCACCCAGAACCCCGGGTCGTTCTGGATCGAGTCCTGGAGGTCGGCGACCAGGATCTCCAGGATCTCGTCCACCGACCCCGCCTTGGCGAGTGGCTCATCCAGGCGTGCGATCCGGTGCTCGGTGTCGCGCCGGACGACCTCGACGAGCAGGGCCTCCTTGGTGCCGAAGTAGTAGTGCAGGAGGCCCCGGCTGACGCCCGCCTCGCGGGCGACGTGCTCGAACGTGGAGCCGGCGATGCCGCGGCGGGCGACGCTCGAGCGCATCGCCTCGACGATCCGCTGCGCCTTCTCCCCGCTGAGCTCGCGTGTCTTCGTGGCCTCCACGGGCGGAACCTTAAGGCCTTGGCTGGCTGGACAGCTTGCGGGGCCGTCCGGGCGCTAGCGCAGCTTCACGGGCGGGTTGTGGCCCGGGATCACGACCGCGGGATCGAGATCCCGAATGCGCTTCCACTGGCGCAGGAGCTGATCGCGCTCCGGGCCGAAGTCCTCCGGCAGGTCCATCCGCTCGAAGTACTCGGGGAGGGGCCCGACGCAGTCGGAGGCGATCACGACGAGCCCGTCGTCGGTGTCGACCAGCAGGGAGATCAGGCCGTCGCTGTGTCCCGGTGTGAGGATCCAGCGCAGGCCCGGCTCGATCTCGCCCTCCTCCCCCTCGAGCACCTCGAGGTTCGCCATCTCGAGGACTCCGGAGACGATCTGGGCGTAGGGCGCCTCGGTCTCGATCCGGTGGACGTAGGTGCGCCGCTGCGGCCACGCAGCGAGCCCCTCGGCGTGGTCGTAGTGAAGGTGGGTGAGGATCACGTCCTTGACCTCGTGCGGCTCGACCCCGAGCTCCTGCATCGCGCCGATCGTCGGCGCCCCCTGCATCATCAGCCCGGGGTCGACGACGTAGTTGACGCCGGCGCGGATCAGACAGCAGTTCGGCATCGCGACCATGCCCGCGATCTTCCCCTCGGACTGCAGGCGCTTGTAGGCCTTGAAGCCCTCGGCCGAGCTCGAGACGTGCTCCGGGTGCGCCTCGCCGTTCTCGAGCGCGAAGACGTAGCGCTGGGCGGGGAGGAGGATCTCGACGGAG
>JBKPTM010000318.1:0-4680 GCA_046765935.1 Actinomycetota bacterium
CCTTCGCCCGGTACATCGCCATGTCGGCCTCGCCGAGCATCTCATCCGGCTCCTCCACGCCCACGCCCGGTCCGAAGAGCGCGATGCCGATGCTCGCCGCCTGGATGATCTCGCGGTCCTGGACCACGATCGGCGTGGTCAGGGCGTGGATCACCCGATCCGCGATCGTCGTCGCCTCCGCCTCGCCCACGCCCTCGCAGAGCAGCGCGAACTCGTCGCCCCCAAGCCGGGCCAGGGTGTCCCCGACCCTGAGCAGCCGCTCGAGACGCCGGGCGACCTCGACCAGGACCTGGTCCCCCGCGGCGTGGCCGAGCGTGTCGTTGACGAGCTTGAAGCCGTCGAGGTCGAGGTAGATGATCGCGAAGCCCTGCGCGCCCCGGCGAGCCGTCGCCATCCGCACCCGGTCGGCGAACAGCGTCCGGTTCGGCAGCCCGGTGAGGGAGTCGTGAAGCGCCTGCCTCGTGAGCCGCTCCTCGGATTCCTTGCGCTCGGAGATGTCCTCGATCTGCGCGATCAGGTAGCTCAGGATTCCCTGGCTGTCGTAGATCGGCGAGACGGTCAGCGAGATCCAGACCGGGTGCCCGCGGGCGTGCTCGCAGCGGGTCTCGCCGCGGTAGCCGTAGCTCTCGCCGTCTGCGACGCCCCGGAGCGCCTCGACCTCGCGGTCGCGGTCATCCGAGTAGATGATCTCGCCGAAGCGCCTGCCGAGCAGGCTCTCCTCGGTGCGGCCGCAGATCTCGCAGAGGGCGCGGTTGACCCGCTGGAAACTGCCGTCGAGACCGATCAGCGCCATGCCGACCCGGCTGTCGTCGAAAGCCTTGCGGAAGCGCTCCTCCGCTTCGCGCAGGGCGGCCTCGGTCGCCTGGCGCTCGCTGATGTCCCGCACGAAGGCGTGGAAGCGCCACTCGCCTCCCTCCCGGAGGGCGGAGACGGAGAGCTCGATCGGCACCTCGGTGCCGTCCCGCCGCAGGCCCTCGACCTCCAGGCGCCTCGCACCCATCGGGAGCTCGTCGCTCGCCAGGAAGCGGGTCACGGCCCGCAGGTGGGCGTCGCGGTGGCGGCGCGGGATGATGGTCTGCACGACGGGCCGCCCCATGATCTCGTCGCGACCCCAGCCGAAGAGCCTCTCGGCCTGCGGGTTCCACTCCCTCACCAGGCCGTCCTCGTCGATCGAGATGAAGGCCTCCTGGGAGGTCTCCAGGATCGACCTCGACTCGCGGGTGGCCTGCCGCAGCGCGAGCACGACCAGGTGGACGGCGGGGGCGACGGTCGATGCGAGGCCGACGGCGACCGCTGCGCGCAGGAACTGCTGCCCGGTGTCGGTATGAGCGTCCCCGATCACCACGGGCAGGACGAGCGTCAGCGCCATGGCGGCGATCGAGATGGCGAGCTCCCGCCCGGTCCCGTAGACGGCGAACCAGACGACGGGGAGCGCGACCAACGGGTCGAAGATGCTCGTCGAGCCCTCGCTGGCGTCCCGGAGGAGTCCGACGACGACGAAGTAGGCGAGCAGCGGGACGGCCTGAGTCCACGCCGGGAGCCTGGCCCAGGAGAGGCCGATGACCGCCGCGATCAGGACCGCGGTGATCGCAGCAGCCGCCAGCACCCGCGTGTCACCGATGGCGGTGTCCGCGAAGGGCAGCAGGACGAAGGGCAGGATCGCGCCGAGCGCGAACGCCGCCGTGCGCCGGCTCAGGTCCTCGCCCTCGAAATATCGCCCGGGTTGGATGTCCGGGGCGATCGATCGTGACCAGCCCCGACCGGCCTTTTCACGGGCGGTTGGGACGCTATGCAATCGGCTCCTCTCCTGTGCCCCCTGTCATACCCCCCAAATGCGGCCCGGCCCGCCCTGGCGGGACCGTCGAAGTTACGACTCGCGCGAGGGGGGTGGAAAGGCCGTTATTCGGTAGTTGGACGTATTACTACAGGAAGCTCTTGCCCTCGCCCCTATAAGTGGGGACCTGGTCACGGATGGTCATCCCTGTGACCAGATAGAGGCTGTTGAAGCGCTCACAGAGCTCGCCCGCCTTGACGTGCCGGAAGTAGACCCGGTCGCCGACGCGCAGGCTTTCGGCCGCCGAGCCGCGCAGCGGGGTCTGAACCTCCCCGGCGCCCTCGTAGGGATCCAGGCGCAGCCCGGCGGGCAGGTACGGAACCGGCATCCGGTCCTTCGCGCCGACGCCGGAGGCGAGGTAGCCGCCGCCGAGCGCGGTCGCCACCCGGGGCCCGGGGCGCCGCACGACGGGCAGCGCGAACATCGCGGCCGGGCGCAGCTTGAACGCGCGGTAGTGGTCGAACAGGATCGGGGCGAAGAATCCCGAGCCGGCCGCGACCTCCGTGACCGCCCACTCCGCCGCGGTCAGCTCGATCGACCCGGTGCCGCCGCCGTTCACGAAGTCGAGCTGAGCGACCTCGGAGAGAGCGGTGACGATCTCGGCGCGGCGCTCCTCGACGTCCTTGGCCGAGGCGGACTGCATCGACCTGATCAGCAGGTTCGAGATCGCCTTGCGCGGCACGTTGTCGCCGACGCCCGCGATCTGGCCCTCGTAGGCCATCAGCCCGACCAGTTTGGTGCGCTCGCGACGGTCGATCTCCTGGGCCAGCGCCACGGCCTGCTCAGCGGTCCTGATCGGGGAGCGCTTGGGGCCGATCTTGAGGCGGCCGCGGAGGGGCCACCAGGAGAGGTCGATGTCCATCGCGACCCGGACCGGCGCGACGAAGGAGCTCGCCGCCTCCTCGATCAGGTCCAGGTGCTCCGGGCAGTCGACCATCACCACCGGTGCCTCCTCGGGGTCCGCGGAGGTGATGCGGGCGAGGCGGGTCAGGCAACCGCGGTCCGTCGTCGGATAGGCGACCACCAGGTCCCGGAAGCCCTGCTCCCAGAGCCAGATCGCCTCGGGGAGCGTGAAGCCGAGGATGCCCTGGAAGCCGGGGTCGAGGTCGAGCAGCCGCTCGAGCATGGGACGGGAGCGGACCGACTTGCTCGCGATGCGGATCGGCTTGCCGCGAGCGCGGCGGAGCATGTCCGCGGCGTTCGCCCAGACCGCGTCCAGGTCGACGAATGCGAAGGGAGGCTGGACGTCCGCGAAGACCGCCTCGAAGCGCTCGTAGGCCTCAATGGGCGTGGGGAGGGGGAGTGGCGTCGGCGTATCGATCGCCGAGAGCGGGCGCTTCTGCTCGTCGACCGGCTGCTCTGTGGTGGCAGTGTCTTCGGGGGGCACCATCACTAATCGGGTTGCAGCTCAGCTTCGCTTCCGCTGCACCCTCTCGTCTCAGCCTACAATCGGGCCGCGTGGTCGCCGTGCGACCGCCGCCCCCGGAGAGGTGGCCGAGCGGCTGAAGGCACTCGCCTGCTAAGCGAGTAGGGGGCTAATAGCTCTCTCGAGGGTTCGAATCCCTCCCTCTCCGCTCCATGAATGGGAAGGCGCCCGGGCTGATCGCGGCCCTCGCGGTCGTTGGGATGTCCGCCTTTCTCCAGATCGGCTGCGGCGGCGGAGGGTCGGACGCCGACCGCTCCGGTCCCGGCGCGGTGCTCGACGCGCTGCGGGCGAGCATTCCGCTGACGGTGCGGCCCGGGTCCTCGGGGCCGGTCCGCGGGCCGAGCTACCCGATCGCGACGGTTCGCCCCCGGCACACGATCGCGCTCCACGCCTCGCCGGGCGGCAGGGTGCTGGATCGCGTCGGCGACCGGACCGAGTTCGGCTCGATGAGGGTTCTCTGGATCGAGAAGGTTCGGGGCGGCTGGTTCGGGGTGCCCGTCCCGGAGCTGCCAGATGGACGGCTTGCCTGGATCCGGGACGACCGCCTGGCGCTGGACCTGTCACAGACCCGCTACTGGATCACGGCGGACGTCTCGCGCCAGCGGCTCGCGCTCCACTACGGCAACCGGGTCCTCGACAGCTTCCCCGTGAGCGTCGGCTCGCCGAGCTCGCCGACGCCGCTCGGCGACTACGCGGTCACCGACGGGCTCGGGGGGCGGGGCCTCGGGCCCTGGTACGGCTGCTGCGTCCTCGCCCTCTCCGGCCACCAGGCCAACCTGCCGGCGGGCTGGATCGGTGGGAACCGCATGGCGATCCACGGCACGCCCGGCGCGATCGGCGGCGCCACCTCCAGCGGCTGCCTGCGCGCCTCGGACCGCGACATGATCTCCCTGTTCGCGCGCGTGCCTCTCGGCACGCCCGTCTTCATCCGCGCCTAGTCGCCGGCGGGCGCTACGTCCGTCGCTGCACGTGGTCAGCGGTCAGATCGGCTGGGCTCGCCGCCCCGAGCAGCGCCAGCGCGAGCCGCAGCTCGTCGGTGAGGATCTGCAGGGCGAAGCGCGAACCGGCCTCGCCGTCGACCGCCAACCCCCAGAGCGCCGGGCGCCCAACCAGCACCGCCTGCGCCCCGATCGCGAGCGCCACCGCGACGTCGGTCCCCCGGCGGATTCCGCCGTCGAGCAGCACGGGGATCTGGCCATCGATCGCCTCGACGACCTCGGGCAGCGCGTCGATCGTCGCCGGGGCGTTGTCGAGCTGACGCCCGCCATGGTTGGAGACCACCACGCCCGCGGCGCCGTGATCGACCGCCAAGGCCGCGTCCTCGCCGGTGATCAGCCCCTTGACCAGGATCGGCAGTTCGAGCTCGTTGCAGAGGCGCTCGAGGTCCTCCCAGGTGATGGAGGGATCGACGAGCTCGAAG
>JBKPTM010000319.1:0-4593 GCA_046765935.1 Actinomycetota bacterium
GCTCTACTGGCTGCGGACGGGAACCGTGCGGCTGCCGCCGTGGCCGGATCGGGTGCCTTTCACGAAGGGGTCGACTCGGACGGCGCTGGACGTCGGGCTCTACGCGGGAGTGCTGGCCGCCGGCGTCTTCCTGCTCACGGCCTCCGGTGTGGATCGCTCGGGAGATTTCGCGGGCAAGCTGCCGCCGGCGGGGATCGCGGTGCTGCTCGTACTGCTGGGGCTGCTCGGGCTCCGAGACAAGGTCTCGTTCCTCGGCGCCCGCCCGGAGATCTACGTGACGATGCTGGTCGTCGGGCTGTTCCCGATCGAGCACTGGATCGTCGCCTGGCAGTTCGTCTTCCTCTTCATCTGGTGGGGGGCGGCGTCCTCGAAGCTGAACAGCCACTTCCCCTTCGTCGTCTCGACGATGATGAGCAACGCCCCGCTGATTCCTTCGGCGGTCAAGCCGAGGTTGTGGCGCGACTACCCCGAGGACATGATGCCCTCGAGACTGTCGGCGGGGATCGCGCACTTCGGCACGGTTCAGGAGTTCCTCTGGCCGGCGCTGCTGGTCTTTCAGGACAACCCGACCATCCGCACGATCGCGATCGTGGGGATGATCCTCTTCCACCTGAACATCACGTCGATGTTCCCGCTCGCCGTGCCGCTCGAGTGGAACCTGTTCATGATCTTCGGGATCCTCTTCCTCTTCGGGCACTACGGCGACACCTCGCTCTCCACGCTCGATGACCCGCTGCTGATCGCCGTCCTTGCGGTCCCCTGCCTGCTGCTCCCGCTGATCGGCGGGAACCGGCCGGACAAGATCTCGTTCCTGCCGTCGATGCGCTACTACGCCGGGAACTGGGCGACGAGCGCCTGGCTGTTCCGCAAGGGGAGCGGGGCGGAGGAGAAGCTCGACACCCACATCAAGAAGCCGGCGCGGACGATCGTCGAGCAGGTCGGCGACATCTATGACCGGGAGACCGCGCTCTACCTGCTCAACCGCGGGCTGGCCTTCCGGGCGATGCATTCACACGGCCGGGCGCTGAACGCGCTGCTTCCGCACGCCACCGAGGACGTCGAGCAGTACGACGTCCGCGAGGGGGAGTTGATCTCGAACGTCGTCAACGGCTGGAACTTCGGGGACGCCCACTTCCACAGCGCCCAGCTGCTCGAGGCGATCCAGGAGCGGTGCGGATTCGGGACGGGCGATGTGCGGCTGATCTACCTCGAGTCCGAGCCGACCATGCGCGGCCGGGGCTACCAGCACTACGAGATCTGGGACCCGGTCGACGGGCTGCTCGAGGAGGGGACCGTCGCGGTGAAGGACATGGTGACCAGTCAGCCGTGGCTCGACGAGTCGTTCGACTTCCCGGTGGTGGTCGAGGGCGGCGCGGTCGCCCGCGGCGAACCGCTCCCGGTTGGCGGCTCTGAGTCCCCCGAGTACTCGCCGAGTCATTGAGCGAAGCGATCGTCGTCGGCTCGGGGCCCAACGGGCTCGCCTGCGCCGTGGAGCTCGCCCGGCACGGGGTGGAGGTCACCGTGCTCGAGGCCGAGGACCGGATCGGGGGCGGGGCCCGGACCAGCGAACTGACCGTGCCCGGTCTGCTCCACGACGACTGCTCCGCGACCCACCCGATGGCGGTCGGATCGCCGTTCCTGCGATCCCTGGACCTGAAGCGGCACGGGCTGGAGTGGTTGTGGCCGGAGGTCGACCTGGCGCATCCGCTCGACGACGGGAGCGCGGGGGTGATGCTGCGCTCGATCGATGAGACCGCGGAGGGGCTCGGGGAGGACGGGGCAGCGTGGACGCGGGTCTTCGGCTCGCCGTCGGCGCACTTCGGGGAACTGCTTGAGGACATCATGCGGCCGGTGGTGCACGTGCCGCGGCACCCGCTGCGGCTGGTGCGCTTCGGATTGGCCGCAGCGGCGCCGGCGACGCTCCTGGCGCGCTCGTGGCGGACTCCGCAGGCGAGGGCGCTGTTCGGCGGGGTCGCGGCCCATGCCTTCAGCCCGCTCAACCGGCCGATGAGCTCCTCGGTCGGCTGCGCGCTGATCAACGCCTGCCATGCCTTCGGCTGGCCGGTCGCCAAGGGGGGCTCGCAGGCGATCAGCGAGGCGCTCGCCGCAATGCTGCGCGAGCTCGGCGGCAGGATCGAGACCGGGCGACGGGTGCGGGACATGGCCGAGCTGGGCGGGGCGGACGCTGTGGTCTTCGACCTGGCCCCGGGGGCGGTAGCGGAGATCGCGGGGGACCGGCTGCCCGGGCGAGTCGCGCGGGCCTACCGTCGCTACCGGCATGGACCGGGCGCGTTCAAGCTGGACCTCGCGGTCGAGGGCGGCGTGCCGTGGACGAACGAGATCTGCCGGCGGGCGGGGACCGTTCACGCGATCGGTTCGTTCGAGGAGATCGTGTTCGCCGAGCGGGAGGTCAACCGCGGCGCGCTGCCGGAGCGGCCGTACGTGCTGGTCGGCCAGCAGTACCTGGCGGACCCGGGGCGCTCCGAGGGGGACCTGCACCCGCTCTGGGCCTATGCGCACGTGCCGAGCGGATACGCCGGCGACGCAAGCCAGCCGGTCCTGGCTCAAATCGAGCGCTTCGCGCCTGGATTCCGCGAGCGCGTGGTCGCCAGCAACGTGCGGGGCCCGGCCGAGCTGGCGGCCTACAACGCGAACTACGTGGGCGGCGACATCATCACCGGGGCCAATACGCCGGTGCAGATCCTGTTCCGGCCGAGGATCGCGCTCGATCCGTACAGCTGCGGTGCTCGCGGCCTGTACATCTGCTCGGCGGCGACCCCGCCCGGAGCCGGAGCGCACGGGATCGGGGGTTACAACGCGGCCCGATCCGCACTGCGGTCCCTGGAAATCGCTCCGTAGTTCTCACGCAGGTCCGTCCCGTACTTCGTCACCTTGTATCCGGATTGCCCTTGCGGTGATCTTTCGCCATGGCCGACGTGAGGGTCACGGGGCCAGGGAGAGAGGGGAGAGGTGCAGCGGCGCGGCTGAACGACTGGTCGCGCAGGATCGGAGAGGCCCTGAAGAAGGACCTCTTCGTCCTGTACGCACAGCGGATCGTCGAGGTCGCGAGCGGCGAGACGGTGCGCCACGAGCTCTTCCTCCGGATGGCGGACGAGGAGGAGGGATTGATCCCTGCCGGGGAATTCGTGCTGGTCGCCGAGGAGCTCGGCTCGATCCGGGAGATCGACAGGTGGGTCGTGGAGCGAGCGGTCGAGGTCGCTGCGAAGGGCCATCGGGTGGATCTCAATCTGAGCGTCCGCTCGGCCGACGATGAGCTGCTTGCACTTTTGCGCGGCCGGCTCGCGGAGACCGGAGCCGATCCCGGGCACGTCGTTCTCGAGCTCAGCGAGCGGCAGCTGGTCTCCGAGCTCGAGGCGGGGGAGGGGTTCGTCCGCGGCGTGCACGAGCTGGGCTGCGGGGTCGCGCTCGACGGCTTCATCCGGGGTGGCCGCCGCTCGGTGCTGCTCAAGACCCTGCCCATCGACTGGGTCAAGCTCGGCCCGCTCTTCGTCAGTGGCCTGGCGGCCGACGGCCGGCGGCGGCGGAAGGCGCGCAACGCCACCGCCAAGGCGCACCGCAGCGGCCAGAGGGTGGTCGCCCAGGGCGTGGAGGACCTCGTCACGCTCCAGCTGCTGCAGGACCTGGGAATCGACGAGGCGCAGGGCTACGCGCTCGGCCGGCCCGAGCCGCTGGATTCGCTGCTCGCCGGGTCGATCTGAGCCGCCCCGAGGGGATGCGGCTGAGAGGACTCGAACCTCCACGTCCCGAAGGACACAGGCACCTGAAGCCTGCGCGTCTACCAGATTCCGCCACAGCCGCGGGATTGCGAAGCTTAGACACTGCCTGGCTACACTCACGGGCCGTCACCTACACGCCGCTATCGTCTAGGGGACTAGGACGCCGGATTCTCAGTCCGGAAACCCGGGTTCGAATCCCGGTAGCGGTGCCTCTCAGAACCCCCCGGAGCGGGGGTTTCGCCGTTTCGCGGCCCTCCTGCGGCCGACCTGGACGCAGGGCGATCTCCTCCCGCTCAGCTCACGCCTTCTTCCGGCCATCGGGCTTCGCCTTCCGCCTTTGGCGGGCCCTTTGCCTGTCTCCGCTTCGAGCGAGCATGCCTCCGATCCCGCCCTTGCGGTTCACCGGCACGGGCTTTTTCTCCTCAGCCCACGCCTTCACGTCGTCGGCCCGCCAAACCGGGGTCGCTCGCAGCCTCGCCAGCGGCTCGGGGAAGTCGGGTCGCCGTGTCCATCGGCTCGCCTGCGTCCGGGAGGTACTCAACAGCGCCGCGACCTCAGCGAGCCCCACGAGGTCGTCCTGCTTCGGAGCCATGTAAAAGATATTGACACAACGCACGTGGGGCGGCGCTGCAGGATCTCGTCGAATCTCGTCGCGTGTGATCACGGGCGCATCCGCGTTGATGTCCATGTGTCCTCCTTGCTCGCGTCTTTGAGCCTAAGCCGCCGGGTCGTTTCGTCCAAGCGACCGGGGGATCCTGCGCCGTTGCGTCCCTGGCGCCCGGACAGCGGCCTGGTTATGCTCGCGCCGAATTTCGGGTAGTCGGACGCCAGCCAACGCGGGACTCAGGAGGAGACG
>JBKPTM010000320.1:0-7533 GCA_046765935.1 Actinomycetota bacterium
CCTGATCGATCATCACGAGCAGCGGCGGGCTGTCACCGGCGCGGGCGGCCTGCTGTAGGGTGTTGATGTCCGCCTTCACCTTGTTGGCGTCGTAGTTCTAGACGTACACGCCACCTACGCGCCACTGCTAGACCCGCTGGATCAGCGCCTGGTCGGGTCCCTTCGCTCCGAGCCTCGCGACGATGGACTGCCCGACCAGCCGCTTCAGGCCCACCGAGGACTCGTTCCCGCCTCCTCCTCCGCTCGAGATCAACACGATGAGCCCGATGATCACAGCCAGCGCGACGGCGCCGATGACGGCCGCTTCCCGCCGCCGGACGCGTGCCGGCAGATCGCGGTGACGCGATCGCCGCCCCGACGGGGGCCGACGGCCGCTGCGCTCGAACTCGCCGGTCTCCTCCCGCTCCCGGCGCCGCTCGGCGATCCCCTCACGGATCGCCTGGAACGAACCGGTGTCTCGTCCGGCCGCGCGGCGCCCGCCGGTGTCGCCGCGCGAGACTCGGCGGCGCTCCTCGGTGTCGCCCAGCCCAGTGGCCGGCCGCTCCGTCTCACCGGTTCCGGACGGCTCATCCGGCTCGGGCCCCCGCTCGCGCCGAGGCGGGCGCGCGGGCGCATCGGTCCACTCGAACAGTTCGTCGTCGGAAGGAGGGCGGCCTTCCATCTGCCTATGCCTTTCCACCCCCGCTTCTCACGGAGATGCCGAGCTCGCGCAATTGGCGCTCGTCGACGGGGGCGGGCGCGCCGGTCATCGGATCGGTCCCCGACGCCGTCTTGGGGAACGCGATCACGTCGCGGATGGACTCCGTGCCGTGCAGCAGGGCGACCATCCGGTCGAGGCCGTAGGCGATCCCCCCGTGAGGCGGCGCGCCGTACCGGAGCGCGTCGAGGAGGAAGCCGAAGCGCTCCTCGGCCTCCTGCTCGTCGATTCCGATCACTCCGAACACCTTGCGCTGGACCTCGGGGTCGTTGATACGGATCGAACCCCCACCAATTTCCCATCCGTTCCAGACGACGTCGTATGCCTTGGCGCGCGCCGCACCCGGATCGGCCGCATCGAAGTCCCCGTCGGGCGAGGTGAACGGGTGGTTGTGTGGGTCCCAGCGCTCCTCGTCCGCGGCCCAGCCGAGCAGGGGCCAGTCGACGATCCAGGTGAGCTCGTTCGCATCCGAATCGATCAGGCCGAGCCGCTCGCCGAGGCGGCGCCGCAGCTCGCCGAGGACCTCCGCCGAGAGCAGCGGCTGATCGGCGACGATCAGGATCACGTCGCCCTCGCTCGCGCCGAGCGCCTCGTTGGTCTGCGCAATCTCCTCGGCCGAGAGGAACTTGGCGACCGGCGAGCGCCAGCCGTCGGCCTCGGCCACAGCCCAGACGAGGCCCTTCGCACCGAGGTCGGTCGCCTCAGCGACCAGGCCGTCGAGATCGGCACGGGACATCTCGTGCGCTCCGGCGTTCAGGCCACGCACCTTGGCGCCGCCCTCGATCGCCTGGCGGAAGGCGTTGAACTCAGAGCCGCGGAAGACCTCCGTGAGCTCTCGGAGCTCGAGGCCGAAGCGCAGGTCCGGCTTGTCGGAGCCGTAGCGGTCGATCGCCTCGTCGTAGGCGATCCGGCGCATCGGCAGCGAGACCTCGACGCCGCAGCTCCCCAGCACGAACGCCAGCAGGCGCTCGTTCAGATCGATCACGTCGTCCGTGTCGACGAAGGACATCTCGATGTCCAGCTGCGTGAAGTCCGGTTGTCTGTCCGCGCGCAGGTCCTCGTCCCTGAAGCAGCGCGCGATCTGAAAATACCGCTCGAAGCCGCCGATCATGAGCAGCTGCTTGAAGAGCTGCGGGGACTGCGGCATCGCGTAGAAAGAGCCGCGCTGGAGGCGGCTCGGCACGAGGAAGTCCCTGGCCCCCTCCGGCGTCGATCGCGTGAGGATCGGCGTCTCGATCTCGACGAAGCCCTCACCGGAGAGAAACGCGCGCATTGCGGCGGCGACCCTGTGGCGCAGCTCGAGCGCCTGCCTCATGCGGTCGCGACGCAGGTCGAGGTAGCGGTAGCGAAGGCGGGTCTCCTCGCTGACCTCTCCGGAGAAGGACTCGATCTCGAACGGCGGCGTCTCGGCGTCGGACAGCAGCCGGGCGTCGGCGACGCGGACCTCCACCTCTCCCGTCGGCAGGTCGGGGTTCACCGTCTCGGGAGAGCGCCTCACCACCGGGCCGGCGGCCGTGATCACGTCCTCGGCCCGCAGCCTGTGACCGAGCTCAAATGCCTCGCCCGCCTCATCGGGGTTGAAGACCAGCTGCACGAGCCCGGTCCGGTCGCGCAGGTCGATGAAGATCAGTCCGCCGTGATCGCGGCGGCGGTGCACCCAGCCGGCGACGCGTACCTCGGAATCCACCCTGTCGGGCAGCACCTGGCCGCACCAGGTATCGCGGTACTCGTTGGCCCGCAGTGCCGGGAAGCCGTCGCTCATCGCGAGCCGCAGTTTCTCAGCTAGGACCGAATTTCCTCGACGACCCGGGCGGGATCGACCTCGCGCTCCTCGCCCGAGCTCATATCCCGCAGCGTCGCCTTGCCTTCCCCGAGGATCAGCGCGTACCGCGCCCCGACCCTGTCCGCCTGCTTCATCTGCCCCTTGATCGCGCGATCCGCCAGGTCGAGGTCGGCGACCACGCCCGCGCGGCGCAGCTCGGTGACCAGGCCAAGGGCCCGGGAGCGGTCATCTCCCTCCGCGACCAAGAAGACACCCTGACGCGGCTGCACGCCGTCGCGGCTTCCGCCGTCCCTGGCCTCGAGAGCGAGGGCGACCCGGTCGATCCCAAGCGCCCATCCACAGGCGGCCGTGGCAGGACCACCGAGCTGCTCGATCAGCCCGTCGTAGCGGCCACCTCCGCCGATTCCCGATTGCGCACCGAGCCGCTCGCATTCGAACTCGAACACGGTCCTGGTGTAGTAGTCGAGGCCCCTGACGAGGGTTGGATCGAGGTGGTACTCCACGCGATTGGCGTCGAGGAGACCGCGGACCTCGTCGAAGTGCCGCGCGTCGGTCTCGTCGAGTCTCTCGAGAAGCGTCGGGGCGCCATCCATCACGCGCCGGGTGCCCTCGTGATCGGCGTCGAAAGCACGGAGCGGGTTGACGTCGATTCGCTCGACGACCTCCTGGGAGAGGTCTCCCTCGTTGGCGTGCAGGTATGCCCGTAGCTCGTCGAGGTACGCGGAGCGGGTCGCCGGCGTACCGAGGCTCCCCAGCCGCAACCGGACGTCCGGGACCTGCAGCTCGGCCAGGACGTCATTGGCCAAGATGATCATTTCGGCGTCGACCAGCGGGGAATCCGAGCCGATCGCCTCGGCGTCGATCTGGGTGAACTGGCGGAAGCGGCCCGCCTGGGGACGCTCGTGTCGGAAGAACGGCCCGTCGGTCCACAGCTTCACGGGCTGCGCGAGCTTCTGCATGCCGTGCTCGAGGTAGGCGCGGCAGATCGATGCGGTGGCCTCCGGGCGCAGCGTCAGCGAGCGCCCGCCCTGGTCCTCGAAGGTGAACATCTGCTTCTGGACGATGTCGGTCGACTCCCCGACCCCCCGCGCAAAGAGGTCCGTGTCCTCGAAGACCGGGGTCTCGATCCGGCCGTACCCGGCGGCCTCGAGCGCGCGCCGCGCGACGACGTGGATCCGGCGTCGAAGGTGCTCCTGCGCGGGCAGGACGTCGAAGGTGCCCCGGGGGGCCGCAAAGCGCTCAGCCATGCCGCGAGACTAACCCGCGGTTACCGCGCAAGCTCGCCGAGGAAGGGGTTCGTGGCTCGCTCGGCGCCCAGCGTCGTGATCCCCATGTGGCCGGGGTAGATGGTCGTCTCCGGGGGATGCGAGTCGACCAGGGTGCGGATCGACTCGAGCAGCGTCGCCCAGTCGCCGCCTGGGAGATCTGTTCGGCCGACCGATCCCTGGAAGAGGACGTCGCCCGAGAAGATCGCAGCCTCGTCGGGAATCGAGTAGGTGACGTGGCCCGGGCTGTGGCCGGGGGTGAAGATCACGTCGATCTCCATCCCGGCGAGCTCGAGCTTCTCCCCGCCGCTCACCGTGTGGTCGGTCTCGTAGCTCTCGTAGGGGCCGAAGCCGGGCCAGGGGACGAAGGAGTTGATGTCGGCCAGGACCGGCGTCTCGATCTCGGGGCACCAGACCGGCGCGCCCGTCTCCTTCGCGACCGGGGCGACCGCGCCGATGTGGTCGAAGTGGGTGTGGGTCAGCAGGATCCCCTCGACGGTCACCCCGAGCTCATCGACGGCGTTGAGGATCCGCGGAGCCTCGTCGCCCGGATCGACGATCAGCGCCCGGTCCGAGCCGTCCTTGCGGAACAGGAAGCAGTTCTCGGCGATCTGGCCGACCGTGAACATGCGGACGTCCACAGCTCAGCCCTCGGCGTGCCCGGCGCCGGCGCGCTGCGCCTCGCGCTCGGCTCGCTTCTGCTCCTCCTTGCGGAGGTGGCGCTGATAGACGAAGCGATCCAGCAGGAATGCCATGGCTGAGTAGAAGGGCACGGCCACGATCCCGCCGAGCAGAGCTCCGATGGGATTCGTGCCGAACAGAGACAGGACTCCGACGAACAGGAGGGCGCCCAGCGAGCCCTTCTTCAGCGCGTTGCCCCAGGTCGGCGGCTGCGGGGTTCGATCCCCAGGCTTCTTCTTCCCGGTCCGCTGCCGCGCCCGGGCCTGGGCCTCGGCCCTGCTCCGCGCCCTGCCGCGAGCGGGGCGCCTGTCGATCCGGCCGCCCTGGGTGCCGCGGTGCTTGCGGCGGCGCTTCTTCTTCGTCTGAGCCATCCGACGGGAGGCTAGCCCAGGACGTTCTCGATGATGTCGCGCCTCGGGTCGAAACCCTTGATCGGCACGTCGTCCGGATAGCCCTCGAAGGCGGCCTCGGGCGCGAGCCCGACGAGCTCGGCTTCGACCGGATGCGCGCCGTGCTCGGCCGCGAGCCTCTTGATCTCGGCGATCACCTCCGCCAGCGGCACCCCGATCGGGTCGTGGACGTTCAGGGAGATCTGGCACTGCCCGCTGTCGCGCGGCAGCCCGAGCGCCCGAACGCCGGCGAGACCCCCGCCCGCCTCCCGGAGCCCCGCCGCGACGGCCCGCGCGACCTCGGCGTTCGGGGTATCGAGCTCGACGTTGAATGCGACGAGAGGCTCGCGAGCGGTGACGAGCGTCGCCCCGGCGGTCGGATGCGGCTCCGAGGGCCCCAGGTCCGGCTCGAGCTCGCCGCTCTTCATCCGCCGGGCGAGCTCGGGCGGTCCCCCCTCCCGGAAGTAGGCCCGCTCGACGCGCTCGGGGCTGCTCGCCAGCTCGCCATAGAAGAAGACCGGTACCCCGAGGTCCGCGATCTCCTCGGCGACGTTCCGCGCCGCCTCGATCGCATCCTCGTGGCGATCCTCCTCCTGCCAGACCACGGGGCAGACGTCCAGAGCCCCGATGTGCGGGTGAAGGCCCTTGTAGTGGCTCATGTCGATGACGTTGATCGCCTCTCGGGCCCCCGCGACCAGGGCCTCGACCAGCTTCTCCGGGCTGGCCGCGATCGTGAAGACGCACCGATTGTGCTCGGAGTCGAAGTGCCTGTTGAGGACGCGGGCGCTGCCGCCCAGCGTCGCCTCGAGCGTCTCGATCACCCGCTCGCTGCGGCCCTCGGAGAAGTTGGGAACCGCGACCAGCGGCTTTCGCCTGTCGGCGGCCCCCGCTTCGTTCACCGGATCAGAAGCTCCCCGTCCCGGACGATCGCCTCCCCGTCCAGCTCGAGCGTCGGCTTCATCACGATGCAGTCGAGGTGGACCGGCACCTGGACGGTGCCCCCGATGCCGGCCGATGCGCCGAAGGCGACGTGGCAGGTGCCCGCGATCTTCTCGTCCTCGAGAATCTCTCCGGTCAAGATCGCCCTCTCGTTGGTGCCGACCCCGAGCTCGGCGATGTTGGTCCCGTCCTCGCCATGCTCGGTGAGCAGCTCCATGAAGGCCATTCCCTGCCCGCCGCGGGCGGAGGTCAGGTGGCCGCCCTCGATGACCAGCTCCACCGGCTCGTCCACCAGGCCGATGCCGGCCAGCGAGCCGTCGATCACCAGGGTTCCGTCCCCGCCGGCCGGGGAGATGAAGCCCTCGCCGCAGGGCAGGTTGCCGAAGGCGCCGGGCTCGGTGAGCTCGCCGGCGTCCGGGATCGCCTCGCGGCCCGACAGGTCGAGCCGCAGGTCGGTTCCGTTCGCGTCAGTCATGCGCGCCTCCGACGCGCGGTCGAGCGCCTCGGCCACGGCGTGCCCCTTGCGGCGCAGGCCCTCCATGTCGGCGGTCATCACTCGGGCCAGCATCTCCTCGGTGACCCCGGGAAGCGTCGCGCAGCGCGCCCCGGCCTCGTTCGCGCGCTTGCGGGCCGCGGTATGCGAGAGGGACTGCACCGTCGGCGCCAGGATCACGTCCGAGGCGGCCATCGCATCGGCCACCGTCCGGGGTGGCTCGGCGGCGTGGGAGGCGCGCTCGGACATCACCGCCACCACGGCCTCCGCCCCGCTGTCGGCTGCCTGATCGCGCAGGCGCTCGCCGAGGTGCCGGGTGGCGGGGTTGCAGACGACCAGGACCTCCTCCCCGTCCTTCACGCCGAGGCACTCGTTGACGACGGCGTTGACCGCGCGATCGAGGTCGTCCATGGCGGGCACCCTAGATGACGCTCGCGGCCGCCCGATTGCGCCCCTCGGGAGGGCCGGGGGTGTACGAGCGGCGTCGCAGGGATAGATTGCCTGACATGGAGGCCGGTCAGATGGCCGAGCCGGTGCCGTCCGCCATCGGCGAGCGGATAAAGGAGAGTTTGCGACGCCCCTGGGTTGGGGCCGTCGTGGTGATCGCAGTCATCTTCCTGGCGCTCGTCGTCGGCAAGGGGCTCCACGCGGTCGCGCAGACGGGCCTCAACGGGCTCTCGCTCGGCGCGATCTACGCGCTCGGCGCCGTCGGGCTCACCCTCGTCTACGGCATCCTCAAGCTGGTCAACTTCGCCCACGGCGACTTCCTCACCTTCGGCGCGTACATGGCCTATCTGGTGAACGTCACCTGGGGCCTGCCTCTGGTGGTCGGGGTCTTCTGGGCAATGCTGGCGACGGCCCTGCTCGGGCTCCTGTTCGAGCGGCTGCTCTGGGGACCGATGCGCGCGAAGCGGGCCGGCTTCCTGCAGCTGATCCTGATGTCGATCGGACTCGCCTTCCTGCTCCGGGCGATCGTCCAGTGGTTCTGGAGCACCGACATCCGGGTGCTCGACGTCAACACGACGAGCACGGTGGACTTCCTCGGCCTGCGGATCGGTCAGACCCAGCTCGTCGTGGTGATCGTCGGGATCGTCGTGATTGTCGGGATCGGGCTGATGCTGCGGCTCACGCTGCTGGGCAAGCGCATGCGGGCGCTCTCGGACGATCTCGAGCTCGCCGAGACCGCGGGCATCGACACCCGCCGGGTGATCATCTACACCTGGATCTTCGCGGGGGCGCTGGCGGGTCTCGCGGGCGTGCTCGCGGCCGCCACCACCGATCTGTAC
>JBKPTM010000321.1:0-3008 GCA_046765935.1 Actinomycetota bacterium
ATCCGCGCCCGAGTCGGTGGCGGAGACGACGCCGTGCCCATTGACCGAGGCAACCACGCTCGTGGTCGTCCCGCCGCGGGAGAACGCGCGGATCGCGATCACGTTCGGCTTGGAGCCCAACTTGACGAACTTGCCGGTGCCGCCGGCCTCGAGCTTCGGGCCAGCTGAGCCCTTCGGATCGCGGAAGTACTGCCACTTGTGCTTGTTCGGCAGGATCCGGAGGAGGTAGCCGGCGGTGTCGCTGCGGCGCACCCCCACTCCGACGAAAGCCTTGCCCTGCAGCTTCTTCGTTCCGCCTCCGACGGTCGTCGTACCGACCATCCCCAGGTCCGCGTACTGGTCGGAGGAGTCCGCGACCACCGAGGAGCGGTAGACGCACGAGTTAGTGTCCTCGCGGACCGCGATCGACATCGCCTGGTTACCCGCCCACTTGCGCTTGCACTTCGCCCCGAAGACCTTCTGGAACGCGTTCACGTCGTCCTGGGTCTGGAACTGGTAGACGGCCACCGGGATCGGCGCAGCGTGCGCGGCGGCGCCGGCCACGAGGGCCGCGCAGGCGACGGTCAGTGCTGTCAGCTTGGTTCTGGTGCGCATCCGAGCGTGAGCGTAAACCCGGCGATTCCGGGAGTCTGCAAGAACACGTTGCAACGGCGGTCGGAGCGGTGAGGCGCCTGCATGGCCCGCCGCGCCCCGCCGAGGGGCGGGCACTTACCATTAGGCCATGAGCGAGCACCGCCTGCCGGAGCGGGACCGGCCGTGGGTTATGCGCACCTACGCAGGACATTCGGATGCGCGCCGCTCGAACGAGCTCTACCGGAAGAACCTCTCCAAGGGGCAGACGGGACTCTCGGTCGCCTTCGACCTCCCCACCCAGACGGGCTACGACCCCGACGCCGAGCTGGCGCGCGGTGAGGTCGGCAAGGTCGGCGTCTCGATCGCCCACAAGGGCGACATGCACACCCTCTTCGACGGCATCCCGCTCGCGGAGATGAACACGTCGATGACGATCAACGCGACGGCGGCCTGGCTGCTCGCCCTCTACGCCACGGTCGCGGAGGAGAACGGCGTCGAGCGCTCGGCCCTCGCCGGCACCACCCAGAACGACATCATCAAGGAGTACCTCTCCCGCGGTACCTATGCCTTCCCCCCAGGCCCCTCGATGCGGCTGATCGCCGACACGGTCGCGTTCACCGTCAACGAGATCCCGAAGTGGAACCCGATCAACGTCTGCTCCTACCACCTGCAAGAGGCCGGAGCGACGCCGGTCCAGGAGATCGCCTACGCCCTCTCCACCGCGATCGCGGTGCTCGACGAGGTCAAGGCGCGCGGCCAGGTCGCGGACGACGACTTCCCGAAGGTCTTCGGACGGATCTCGTTCTTCGTCAACGCCGGCGTCCGCTTCATCGAGGAGCACGCCAAGCTGCGGGCCATGGGCGAGATGTGGGAGTGGATCGGCCGCAACCGCTACGACGTCACGGAGCCCAAGTTCCTCCGCCTCCGCTACGGCGTCCAGGTCAACTCGCTCGGCCTCACCGAGTCGCAGCCGGAGAACAACGTCCCGCGGATCGTGCTCGAGGCCCTGGCCGTGACCCTCGGGCGTGACGCCCGCGCCCGCGCCATCCAGCTCCCCGCCTGGAACGAGGCGCTCGGCCTGCCCCGCCCCTGGGACCAGCAGTGGAGCCTGCGCATCCAGCAGATCCTGGCCAACGAGACCGACCTGCTCGAGTACCCCGACATCTTCGAGGGCTCGAAGGTCATGGATGGTCTCGTCGACGACCTCGTGGAAGGGGCGAAGGCGGAGATGAATGAGGTGGCCGACCGCGGGGGCGCCGTGGAGGCCGTGCCGTACATGAAGGCCCGCCTCGTGGAGTCGAACCGCGAGCGGATCGCGAAGATCGAGCGAGGCGAGATCGTGGTGGTGGGCCAGAACAAGTTCACTGAAGGCGAGGACTCGCCGCTGACCACCGGCGAGGACGGCGGCATCCTCACCCCCGACCCCGAGGTCGAGCGCGAGCGGATCGCGGCGCTCGAGGAGTGGAAGGCCGAGCGCGACCAGTCGGCCGTCGACGCGGCGCTCGCGAAGCTCGCGGAGGCCGCACGCGACGAGGGGGCCAACATCCTCCCCGCCACGATGGAGGCGGCGAAGGCCGGGGCGACCACCGGCGAGTGGGCCGGCGTGCTGCGCGACGTCTTCGGTGACTACCGCGCCCCGACCGGCGTAGCCGAGGCGGCCGGCGGCGCGGCCCTCAACGGCGACCTGCTCGGCCAGGTGCGCGACCGGGTCTCGAAGGTCTCGGAGGAGATCGGGCACCCGATCCGGATCCTGGTCGGCAAGCCCGGCCTCGACGGCCACTCCAACGGCGCCGAGCAGATCGCCGTTCGCGCCCGCGACGTGGGCATGGAGGTGATCTACCAGGGCATCCGCCTGACGCCCGAGCAGATCGCCAAGTCGGCGGTCGAGGAGGACGTCGATGTGGTCGGCCTCTCGATCCTCTCCGGCTCCCACCGCGAGCTGGTGCCGCGGGTGGTCGAGCTCCTCCGGGCCGACGGCGCCGACATTCCCGTCGTCGTCGGCGGGATCATCCCCGCGGCCGACGCCGCCGCCATGCGCGACGCCGGCGTCGACGGCGTCTACACGCCAAAGGACTTCGAGATCAACCGGATCATGGGAGAAATCGCGGAGCTGGTGGCCGAGCGCCACCGCGCCGCCCAGCCAGCCTGAGGGGAGGGTTCAAATGGGACATTTCGTACCAATCGCCGTGCTCGTGGGACTGCTGAGCGTGATGGCGCTGCTCGCAACGAGCGCCTCGGCGGCCGTCAACTGCGGCGGCGGAGTCACCGTCACAGGTGGCACGCCCTGCTGGAAGGCGAAGAGAATCGTCAAGGAGTTCAAGAAGACCCGGAAGGGCCAGGTCCAGGGATTCAGCTGCAGCGGCCGAAGCTCCAATGGCCGGCTGGTGACGGTCAACTGCAAGCTCCTGAACAAGAAGATCCACTGGGAGGCCTGA
>JBKPTM010000322.1:0-8478 GCA_046765935.1 Actinomycetota bacterium
GTCCGCCACGGGGATGCCGCGCCAGGCGCTCAGGGGACGTGATTTCGGGCCGGTAACCGCCTTAGAGTCACGCCGATGATCCAGTTGCCGCTAGGGACGGTGGCGGCCGGCGTCGATGAGACGTCCGCGCTCGTCATCGTGATCGCGGCAGCCGTGGCCGGCGTGATCGTGCTCGCGCTCTCGCCGAGGCTGACGATCCCGGTCGTGGTCATCGAGCTCGTTCTCGGAATCGTGATCGGACCTCAGGGTTTCGACATCGCCCGGCTCGATCCCACGACATCGCTGCTGGGCAACCTCGGGCTCGGGATGCTCTTCTTCTTCGCCGGCTACGAGATCGACTTCGAGCGGATCAAGGGGCGGCCGCTCGAGCTGGCCGCGGTCGGCTGGGCGATCTCGCTGGGGCTCGCCTACGGGATCGGTGGGGTCCTCGCGGCGGCGGGGATCATCCTCTCCTTCCTGTACACGGGCTCGGCGATGGCGACGACGGCGATCGGGACGCTGATCCCGATCCTGAGCGACGCCGGCGAGATGCGCACCAGGTTCGGCACCTATCTGCTCGGCGCCGGGGCGATCGGCGAGTTCGGGCCGATCCTGCTGGTGACGCTGATCCTCTCGACGGGCCACCCGATTCACGAGGCGGTGATCCTGGTGCTCTTCATCGTGCTGGCGGTGATCACCGGGATCCTCGCGGTCCGATCCGCGTGGAGGGGCTGGCCCCTGGTCGAGAAGACCTTCGAAACCTCGAGCCAGCTCGCCGTCCGCCTCGCCGTGGTGCTCGTCTTCGCGCTGGTCGCCCTCGCCGCGCAGCTCGGCCTCGACCTGCTGCTGGGCGGCTTCGTGGCCGGGATGATCACGCGGATCGCGCTCCGCGGCCGCGAGGTGACCGTCTTCGACTCCAAGCTGAACGCAGTCGGCTACGGCCTGCTGATCCCGTTCTTCTTCATCACCAGCGGGATGGCGTTCGACCTGGACGCGCTGACCTCGAGCGTCGGCGCCCTGCTCAAGGTGCCGATGTTCGTAGGGCTCTTCCTGGTCGTCCGCGGCGTCCCAGCCCTCCTGCTCTACCGAAGCGAGCTCAGTCTCCGCGACCGCTTCGCACTCGCGGTCTACTGCGCGACGGAGCTGCCGCTGGTAGTCGCGATCACCACGCTCGCGATCGAGGCCGGGCACATGGAGACCTCCACGGCCGCCGGCCTGGTCGGCGCCGCGATCGTCTCGACGCTGATCTTCCCGCTGCTCGGGGCGCGCATCAGGCGCGGCGGCGAGCCGGTGGCCGGGCCGATCGAGGCACCGGCGACCGCCTAGTCGACGATCTGAAGTTCCTTCGCCGTACCGCTCAGGTTCCGGTAGCCGTCCGAGCCCAGCACGACCAGGTCCTCGATCCGCACGCCGAACCGGCCGGGCAGGTAGATCCCCGGCTCCACCGTGACAGCGTTGCCCTCGCGCAGCTCATCCTCAGAGGTGGTCGACAGCCTGGGGGACTCGTGGACCTCCAGGCCGACGCCGTGGCCGAGGCCGTGCCCGAAGTGGTCTCCGTGTCCGGCCTCGGAGATCATCTCTCGCGCCACCGCGTCGACCTCCTTGCCCGTGGCGCCGGCGCGAATCGCCGCGAGGGAGGCGAGCTGAGCGGCGAGCACGAGGTCGTAGACCTCCTGTGCCTCGTCGCCGGGCTCGCCGATCGCGAAGGTCCGGGTGCCGTCCGAGCAGTAGCCGTCGAGCTCGGCGCCCATGTCGAAGACGACCAGTTCGCCCGAGCCGATCTCGCGATCACCGGGTTCGGCGTGCGGGAGCGCGCCGTTCTCCCCGGCGGCGATGATCGGCGGGAATGACGGCTCGGCGCCGAGCTCGCGGATCCGCGCCTCGCACGCGCGGGCGACGTCGCGCTCGGTGCGGCCGGCGAGTCCACGCTCCAGAGCCCAGCTGAAGACGCCGTCGGCGAGCTCGGAGGCGGCGGCCATCCGCTCGACCTCGTCGGGCTCCTTCACGGCACGAAGCTGCTCGACGAGGTCGCCGGCCGGAAGCAGGTCGACGTCCTCCCCGGCCGCAGCCTCCAGGCGGGCGAGCTGACGCACGCTCAGCTTCGCGTCCTCGAAGCCGACCTTCCCCGACATGCGGGCGGCGATCTGCGGAACCAGCTCCCGCTCGGCCTCCGGCCGCTCCCAGTCCTCCCCCACCTCGCGCTCAGCGCGCTCGGTGTAGCGGAAGTCGGTGAAGAAGATCCTCTCGTCGGCGCCGACCAGGCAGGCCCCGTTGGTCCCCGTGAAGCCGGAGAGGTAGCGGACGTTGGTCAGATCCGAGACGAAGAGCTGATCGAGCTCCCGCTCGGTCACCAGCTCCACCAGCCGATCAGCCCTGCTCATACGCCCAGTCTCTCAGCGATCAGCTCCAACGCGTCCCGGTAGCCGTCGGGGCCCTTCCCGTAGATCTGGCCCACCAGCAGATCGAGACCCTCGAAGACGGAATGGCGGCGCCACTCCTCCCGCTTGCTGATGTCCGAGAGGTGGACCTCGACGGTCGGGATCCCGGTCAAATCGAGGGCGTCGCGAATCGCCCACGAGTAGTGGGTCCACGCGCCTGCGTTCACGATCGCGGCGTCGGCCCTCTCCGGCAGCCGGTGCAGGTACTCGACGAACTCGCCCTCGTGGTTGGTCTGGAAGAACGACGCCTCGAGGTCCAGCTCCCGAGCGAAGCGCTTGATCTTCACCTCGAGCTCCGGGAGATTGACGTAGCCGTAGATCTCGGCGTCGCGCCTGCCGAGGACGTCGAAGTTGACGCCGTGCAGGACCTCGACTCGGTTGCGCGTGCTGGGCATCAGCGGAGCTCCTCCACCGCGGCGCGCACCCTATCCGGCTGCACCGACTCGCCCCAGCGCGGCTCGCCGGGCCGCTCCAGGAGGACGAAGCCGAGGCCCTCGCTGGTCCGCTTCTTGTCGCGTCCGATCGCCTCGATGACCTGATTTACCGGGATCGACGGATCCAGCGATACGGGCAGGCCGTGGGAGGCGAGCAGGCCCTCGACCTCCGTCCGCAACTCGTCCGCGCCGGAGAGGCGAAGCGCCGACAGCAGGCCGAGGCCGACGGCCTCGCCGTGCCGGTAGCGCGAGTAGCCGGTTGCCGCCTCGATCGCGTGCCCCACCGTGTGACCGAGGTTGAGCACTGCGCGCTCTCCGGAGTCCCGCTCGTCGTCGGCCACGATCGCGAGCTTCGTCCTGGCGCACTCGAAGATCACGTCGCCGAGGGTGTCGGGGTCGAGCACCTCGATCTGCCGCACGCGCTCCCAGAGCTCGCCGCCCGCGATCAGGCCCGTCTTCAGGACCTCGACGAAGCCCGCGGCCAGCTCCTCGCCGGGCAGCGTGGCGAGGATCGCCGGGTCCGCCAGGACCGCGATCGGCTGGTGGTAGGCGCCGACGTAGTTCTTGGCCTCGGGCAAGTCGACGCCGGTCTTGCCGCCGTAGGCCGAGTCGACCTGCGCGACGAGAGTGGTCGGCGCCTGGATCAGCGGCACACCGCGCTGGTAGGTGGCGGCGCAGAAGCCGGCCAGGTCCCCGACCACGCCGCCGCCGAAGGCGAGCACGCAGTCGTCGCGCCGCGCCCCGGCCTCCGCCAGCTCGCGGAGCACGCGCTCGGCCTCCGAGATCGTCTTCGACGACTCGGCGCCCTCGACCTCGATCGTCGCCTCGCGCGGCGGCAGCAGGCGGCCGTGCCGCTCGAGGACGGCCCGATCGGCCACTGCGAAGATCCGGGAGGGCAGCGCCTCGGGCAGAGCCTCGATCGCTCCACCGAGCAGGCCGACGGCCCCCTCGCCGACCGCGGCTGGATACGAGCCGCCCGCGGCCTGGGCCCACGCCATCCGAGTGCCCGGGACCCCTTGCATCGCGGCAAGCCACGGGGCCGCGGCCCTGGCGGCGTCGCGGGCCTCCGACGGCAGGATCGCGCGAGCCAGCTTCTCGTAGGTCGGGCGGCGCGCCGCGAAGAGCCTCGCGAACTCTTCGCGGTCGACGGCGAGCGGGCGCCCGGAGCCCGAGGCCCGCTCCCAGGCGATCGCCTCGTCGACGTCGCACCACACGGGCAGGTGCTGCGCAAGCGCGCGCTGCACCGCCACCCGCTCGACGGCGCCGCCGCCGAGCGAGACCACCGATGAGGGACCGCCCACCTGGGCGGCGAGCGCGTCGAGGACCGAGACCACGAGCCTCTCCTCGCGGCGGCGGAACTCCTGCTCGCCCTCCCGCTCGAAGAAGGCGGAGATCGGCTCGCCGAGCTCGCCCTCGAGCAGCCCGTCGGTGTCGATCAGGCCGAGCCCGAGGCGCTCGGCCGCGGCCTGGGCCGCGCGGGTCTTGCCCGCCGCCATGAAGCCGATGAAGACGAGCCCGTGGTGCGCAGCTACCGCCGCCACCCGATGCGCTCCTTGTAGGCCGTGAGCGCCGAGCGGACGTCGTCGATGTGGTCGCCGCCGAACTTCTCGCGGTAGGCGGCGGCCACGACCAGGGCGACCATCGACTCGGCGACGACCGCCGCGGCGGGCACCACCGTGGAGTCGGTCCGCTCCCGCATCGCCTGGGCCGGCTCCTTGGTCTCGGTGTCGACCGAGCGGAGCGGCTGGGTCATCGTCGAGATCGGCTTGATCGCCGCCTGGACGACCAGCGGCTCGCCGTTCGTCATGCCGCCCTCCAGCCCACCGGCTCGGTTTGTCTCTCGGTACCAGCCCCGGTCCTCGGACCAGAAGATCTCGTCGTGGGCCTCGGAGCCGGGCTTGCCGGCGACCTCCCAGGCCTCCCCGAGGGAGACGCCCTTGACCGACTGGATCGAGCAGATCGCCTGCGCGAGCCGCCCGTCGAGCTTCTCGCTCCAGGAGACGTGGGACCCGATGCCGGGAACGAGGCCGAAGGCACGCACCTCGAACTTGCCGCCCAGCGACTCGTTCTCCTTCCGCAGGCGATCGATCTCCTCGACCATCGCCTGGGAGGTGCCCGGGTCGAGGCACCGCACCGGAGACTCGTCCACACCCTCGAAGTCGTCGGGCGCGAGGTCGTCCCGCAAGGGCGCGGTGACCGAGGCGATCTGGATCACGTGGCTGTGGATCTCGACGCCGACCGCGGTCAGAAACCCCTTCGCGAGCGACCCCGCCGCAACGCGGGCGGCGGTCTCCCGCGCGCTGGCGCGCTCCAGAACGTTCCGGACGTCGCTGAAACCGTACTTCTGCAGTCCCGCGAGATCGGCGTGCCCCGGCCGCGGAAGGTGCGTCTCCTCGACCTCCGCGTCCACCGGCCACGGATTCATCCGCTCCTCCCAGTTGGGGTAGTCGCGGTTCGCGACCAGGACGGCGATCGGGCTGCCCAGCGTGCGCCCATGCCGCACGCCCGATCGGATCTCGACCGTGTCGCTCTCGATCTTCATCCGACCGCCTCGGCCGTGGCCGAGCTGGCGGCGCGCCATCTCGCGATCGAGCGACTCCCGGTCGAGCTCGAGCCCGGCCGGCATGCCCTCGACGATCGCGACCAGCCCGGGGCCGTGCGATTCGCCCGCTGTGGTGAACCTCAAACTCACGCCGCCAGCGTAAATGGCGGGACTGGGCGGCCACGGTCCGGCGGTTGCGCCGCCTAGAGGCGGAGCACCAACGCCACCAGCGCGCCGAGGGCGAGGCAGGGCGCGAACGGGATCGTGCGCGTACGAGCCGACCAGCCGTGCCTGGCGATGAGCGCCAGGCCAACGACCGAGCCGGTGGCGAAGGCAACGATCATCGCTTCCACCACTGCAACGCCTAGATAGAGACCGAGCACGCCGGCCAGCTTGACGTCACCGAGGCCCATGCCATCGGGGCGGATCAGCGCCGCCGCCAGGAGGAAGCCGGCCGCCCCGGCCGCCGCTGCGAGTCGCACCGGCAGCTCCGCGGGAGCCGAGAGCGCGCAGAGCAGCACCGCCACGACGAGGGCGAGGACTAGCGGCCCGTCCGGAACCAGCCTGGTGCGCAGGTCGCTGAGTGTGACCACGCCCAGCAGGAGCACGAGCGAGGCGTCGAGCAGCGCGGCGGCCATATCGTTGAGAGCCCCGTGGCGCCGGAGCTCTCCCCTAGGTAATGGCCGCTAGACGCCTGCTGATCGTCATGCTCGTCCTGCTCGGCCTGTCCACGCTGGCGGCGGCGCTGGTGCCGCAGCGGACGCTCAGGGACGGCGGCACGACGGGCACGACGACCCCCCAGGCGACTGCAACCGCGCCCGCGCCCAAATCCGCGCCCAACCGCTCGCTGACTGCGAAGGTCGTCGTCGGCGGCAAGAAGTTCCCCGTGGTCGCGAGCCCGGTGTGCAAGGCGCGCAAACCGAGGTGCGCGCCCATCCACGTCGGTGATCAGCTCAGTCTCGTAGCCCGGGCCAAGGCCGGGGTCCAACTCGGCATCCCCGAGTTCGGCCAATTCGCATTCGCGGGGCCAGAGGTCCCCGCGCACTTCGAGCTCCTCCTGTCGACACCCGGGAAGTTCGGGATCCTGTTCGCCGATCCGGGCGACGTCCCGATCTGCAAAAAGGCCGTCGAGAAGGGCTCGCCCTGCGTCGCGGCTCGGATCGAGGTCCTGACCCCGGCCGCTGCCAGGAAGGCTGTCGCGCCCCGGACTAGGTCTCGAGCTCGCGCGGGATCAGGTTGAGCTTGAGGAACGCCCCGTCGCGAAAGACGTCGACCTCGATCCCCTGACCGATCCGGTCGGCGACCATCAGTCGCTGGAGGTCCCCCACATCCGCCATCGGCTGGCCGTCGACGGCGACGATCAGGTCCTCGGGCCGGAGGCCGGACCGCCCAGCGGGGCTGCCCGCGACGACCTCGACGACCTCGATGCCCTTCTCGCGGCCGAGGCTGGTGGAAATCTTCGGCGGCAGCGGCCGCGAGCCGCCGACGATGCCGATGTAGGCGCGGCGCACCCTGCCCTCTTTCATCAGGGCGGAGATGAACTTCCGGGTCGCGTCGTTGATCGGCACAGCGAGGCCGAGGCCGACGCCCGCGACAGCGGTGTTGATCCCGACGACGCGGCTGAGGCCGTCCGCCAGCGCGCCGCCCGAGTTGCCTGGATTCAGGGCAGCATCGGTCTGGATCACGTTCTCAACCAGGCGCACGGCCGAGCCGGAGCGGGTCGGCAGCGATCGGCCGAGGGCCGAGACGACTCCGGCCGTCACCGTGCCCGCCAACCCCATCGGGCTGCCTATCGCGACGACGAGCTGGCCGACGCGCAGATCGTCGGCATCCCCGAGCTGCGCCGGCTGCAGGTCGCGGGCGTCCACCCGGACCACCGCCATGTCGGAGAGCGCATCGGAGCCCACCACCTCCGCCCCGAGCTCCCGCCCGTCGGAGAAGGTCGCGCTCAGTCCGTTGCCGCCGGCGACGACGTGAGCGGAGGTGAGCATGTAGCCGTCCGAGGAGATCGCGACGCCGCTCCCGGCACCCTCGGCGCGGCCCCGGCGGGTTCGCCGCGAGACGGCCAGGTGAGCCACGGAGGGAGTCAGGTTCTCGGCGACTCCGGAGACGGTCCTCGAGTACGCGTCGAAGGCATCGGCGTCAGGCAGACGCTCGGGATGGGATGACGGGGCCGCATCCGCGACCTCATCGGACACCATCCTCACTCCACCCGAGATCAGCCTGAGCTTCGGCACTAACGAAAAGTTAGCAGGGGTGACTCAGGTTCCCGGCCATCAGGGGCCTCCTCTCGCCGCCTCGCGCATCACGTCGATCGGCGGGTCCAAGCCGGTCCAGATGCGAAGCGACTCGGCGCCCTGCTGGACGAGGACCTCCAGCCCCTCGACGGCCGTCGCCCCACGCTGGCGCGCCTCCCGCACCAGGCGGCTCTCCGAGCCCGCGTAGACGAGGTCGACGAGCAGGACGCCGGCGCCCAGTCGGTCAGGGGTCAGTGGCAGATGCTCGAACGGGTCCTCGTCGCGCATGCCGATCGCCGTGCAGTTGACGATCAGCTCGTAGCCGTTGGCGCGCGCCTGCTCGCCCGTCACCGCCCTGAGGCGACCCTCGGAGTTGGTGCCGGCTCCCGCCCTGGCGAGGTCTCGGACCAGCTCGTCCGCCCGCTCGGGGGTCCGGTTCCAGATCGAGACGGGCGCGCCCTCCTCCGCCAGCGCCCAGACCGCCGCCCGCGCGGATCCGCCGGCGCCCATGACGAGCGCGGCCCGCCCCTCGACGGGAGCCGGGAGCGCCGCGAGCAGGCCGGACGCATCCGTGTTGTCGGCGCGGATCTCGCTGTCGGCGAAGCTGAGCGTGTTGGCCGCGCCGATCCGCTCCGCGGCCTCGGACGCCTCGTCGGCCAGCGTCAGCGCCGCTCCCTTGTGCGGGATCGTGACGTTGGCCCCGACGAAGTCCTCGCCCGGCAGCTTCCTCGTGCGGGCCGCGAACTCGCCGGGCTCGACGTCGAGCGCCTCGTAGCTCCACTCGCCGCCGAGTCCCAGCGCCTCGAGAGCCGCGTTCTGCATCGCGGGCGATCGCGAGTGCGAGACGG
>JBKPTM010000323.1:0-6800 GCA_046765935.1 Actinomycetota bacterium
GGTCGGGCCCGGCAATTACCCGCTCCACTACCTTGACTACTCAGAGCACATCGGGCTCGATCCGCGCCTGGAGCAGCGCGAGGCGCACAGCCTCTACCTCGAGTCTCTTTCCGAGACCGGGATCGTGGGAGCGCTGGCGCTGTTCGCCATCCTGTGGCTCGCCCTGCGTGGCGCCTGGCGTGCCAGACAGACGCTCGGCGGCCGCGACGCGCTCATCGGAGAGGGCATCTTCGTCGCGCTGTTCAGCTTCCTGGTCGCGGCGTTGTTCCTGCACCTGACCTATCCGCGTTACATGTGGATGATGGTCGGCTTCGCGCTGGCCGCCGGCAACATCGCGCACGCAGCCGCGAGCCAGCCCGAGCGCGCGCACGGACGAGGCTCCTACACCGGCGCCGCGACGCGCTGATTCTCCGCTCCGGCGCCGGGCGGGCGCTTCCGATCCCAACTGTCCAGCGCGAACTGCGCAACCTGGCGCGCGACCAGATCCCACGAATCGCCGGGCGGCGGGCTCAACTCGTCAGCCGACCAGGCACGCTGGATGTGGCCCAGCAGGCGCGGGACGTCCTCCTGGGAGTCGACACCGACCGCGATGAAGCCTGGGCGTTCCTCGGCGAACGCGCCAAGCTCGCCCGGATCGGAGCTCGCGGTGACCGCGACCCGAGGGATCGGCAGGGTCAGATACTGAACCGATTTGCTCGGCAGCTCGTCCGGATTCGTGTTCGCGACCACCACCGCCGCATCGAAGCTGTGCGCGATCTGGCATGCGCGGGCCCACTCGACCGGTTCGTGAGCCTCGATGACGACCGCAGGATCATCGCTCCGGAGTAGGTCCGGTCGATCCACCCATCCGTAGTTGTCGAAGCTGACCCGAGCGAGCCCCGCGACGCGCCGCAGCCTCGATAGCCATCCGCCGATCGGCAGCTTGCGAGGGTTCACCGACCCGAACTGGACCAGCCGCAGCTCGCCGGCGGCCCCGGGAGGTCTCTGCTCGCCGGGGTCATGCACCGAGCTGCGGGATTCCTCGGGGCCGACCGCCTCCGCCGCCGGGGTGTACCCATTGGGACGCACCAGCAGATCGAGATCGGGGAACACCGCGTGGAGAGCGCGGGCCTGCCTGTCGGTGGTGACGACCCCGGCTGCAGCGTGACGCCACAGGAACGTCTCGGCGGACCTTGCCCGGCGTCGCGGCAAAGGCCGCGACCACGAGGCGGGAAAGGGCTCGGTGAGCACCCACGGATCTCCAGCGTCGACGACATACGGAATCCCCGCTGCGACGAGATGCGAGGCCGCGATGTAGACCGGCGAGAAGGGCCAGCCGATCAGCAGCGCGCCTCTGGCCGACGGCTTCCAACCGCGCATGGCCCATCGTGCCGGGACTTCGAACGAGTCGAGCACCAGCGGACGGAGAGCTCGCCACGCCACGCGCCGCGCCAGCGCCGCTTTGAACGGACCCATCCGGTGCCCGGGGTAACTGGGAATTCGCTCCACCCGGAAGTTGAACTGTCGATCGAGGGCATTCACCAGGTGTGCGGTGCGCTGAACCCGAGGCGAGAAGCGGCCGCCGCGGGCGAAGGAAACGACGATCGCCTGTGGATCGGCCGACATGCCGCGAATATAGCCCCATGGGTGACGGCGACCGGACCCAGCTGATCACCGAGATCAGCGAGGTGGAGGCGCTCGCGGACGAGTGGCGCCCGCTTGCCGAGCGCCGAGGGAACGCCTTCGTGACGCCGGAATGGCTCCTGGCCTGGCTGAGGCAATGCGGCCGGGGCTGGGAGCCGCGCGTCGCGGTGGTCCGCACTGCCGAGGGATCGCTTCAGGGGCTCCTCCCACTCGTGACTTCCGGGGATCGCGGTCGCGACACGTTGCGATTCTGCCCGGTAGGAGACCGCTTCCATCCGGTTGCCGAACCGGGAGAGGACAAAGCGGTGGCCGGCGCCGCTGCCTCGGTTTTGGCGACGCCGGAGAGAGGCTTTCGCTCGCTCCTGCTCGAAAACGTTGACGCCGATGGAGACTGGTGGCATGCCATCGCGGAAGAAACGCCCACCGCGATGGCGACCGTCGAGCGCGACGAGAATGTCCTCCCCTTCGCGGAGCTGGCGGGGCTGGATTGGAAGGGGTATCTCGCCGGCAGGAGCCGGTCGCTCCGCAGCCAGGTCGGCCGAAAGCTGCGCTCGCTGCGCAAGGAGCACGATGTCCAGTTCCGACGGACGCGATCCTCCGAGGAGGTGGCTGGCGACCTAGGGGTCCTGTTCAGGCTGCACGACGCCCGATGGGCCGACCGGCCCGACAGCTCCGCCTTCTCGGATCCCGCGGTCCGCGCCTTCCATGTCGCGTTCGCGACGGCCGCACTGGAGCGAGGCTGGCTGCGCCTGATGGCGATGGAGGTCGATGGCGCGCCGATCGCGGCCCTGTACGGATGGCTGATCGGCGGGCGCTGGTCCTACTACCAGGCCGGATTCGATCCGGAATGGTCACGGCACAGCCCCGGCTTCCTCCTGCTCGCCGAGACGATCAGAGAGGCGATCGAGGATGGCGCCTCGGAGTACGACATGCTGCTGGGGGAGGAGCCGTTCAAGCGCCGGTTCGCCACCTCGTCACGCGAGGTGCGCACCGTCCTCCTCGCACCGCGCGGGCACCCCGCGCATGTCCGGGCGGCCGTGGGTGTTCGCCTGCACCGAGCCTGGCGGAAGCTTCCGTCCGAGCCCAGGGCACGAGCAAGGCGGCTTGCCGCCCGGCTCGGTCTGCGCCGGTGAGGGCCCGCCCAGCGTCGGCGACAAGGGCCACGGCGGCAGGACAGCTCCAGCGAACCAGTCAGGCCGCTGTCGAATGCCGTCCGACACGAGATACCGGGCCGAACCTCGGCTTGTCGGACCACGGCACCTGCCATCCGATACGGGGGAGCTGCGCCCTCCAAACTCGTTGGACCGGCGTGAACCCGAACATCATCCGGAGCATGAACTGCATCTTCCGATTCCGGCGGTCGACCCAACCGTAGACCCGGCTGATCGCGGGGTCACTGCGAACGTCCGACAGCAATCTCGCCATCAGGACGGCGGCGATCCCGTGCTGCCGATGGGCTTTCTCGACCTTCATCGCGTAGGCATAGGCCTCGTCCGGAGCGATCCCGATGCGCAGCCCCGACGATGGGTCACGGTGAGAGACGCGGCTCAACCAAACCCATCCCGCGAATCGATCGCCGACGGTTGCCACGTAGCCATGGTCGCCACGCGCTAAGAACGAATCGACCACCTTGGACTGATTCTTCGGCAGCACTTCTCGCGCGCTGAGATCCTCGGGGGAGAGTCGCCGGATGGAGAGGTCCTGGGCTTCGGTCGGGTTCGGAATCTCGTTGGTCGAACGCCACTCGAAGACGTCCACCGGGACCACCCCGAAGGGGAGGGCACGCCTAGCCAGACGACGCGCTCGTGCCACGCCTGCTCGTCAGAAACTGCACCATTCCGGCGATCGAGCCGAAGTTCTCCGGGGAGAGGTCCTCGCCCGACACCTCGATCCCGAAGCGGCTCTGAAATTTATCGACGAGCTCCATCAGCTGCAGCGAGTCGATCACGTGATCATCGAAGAAGCGGTCGTCGTCGGCGAGTGAGTCGACGGCATCGCTTCCGATGACCGAGGCGAGGAGTTGCCTGACTTCGGGGACCGCGCTTTCCATCAGTCTTCGCGCCTCTCCTTGATTATCCGTGCCGCGCGTTCGGTCAGCTGCGGCCGATCGTACTTGTCGTTCGGGGTGCGGGGAAGCGCGTCCACGACGACGATCTGCTCCGGAACCATGTACCCCGGGACCCGCTCGCGGCAGGCGCGACCGAGGTCCTCGCTGTCGGTTCCTTGCTGGGCGGCACAGAAGGCGGCGAGGCGGTTGCCGATCACATCGTCCGGCACCGCGACGGCGACGCATTCCTCAACGGCGGGGTGTGAGTAGAGGGCAGCCTCGATCTCTCCCAACTCGATTCGGTAGCCCCGACTCTTCACGAGGTGGTCGCGGCGCCCGACGAAGCGGTACTGCGGCACGGGTGAGTCTTCGAGGATCTGCACGATGTCGCCGGTCCGAAAGGAGTCGTGGCCCTGAAATCTCTCTGCCGTCCGCTCGGGGTCTCCCCAATATCCCTGAGCGACAATCGTGCCGGTCGCGACCAATTCGCCCTCCGCGCCCACCTCCGTCAGCGCCCTCCCGGACTCATCGATGACCTCGCAGCGCGTGTTCTCGCACGGACGCCCGATCGGCAGCGGCGGATCGTCCGGAGACGGAATCTTGCGCACCTCGTGGTAGGTGCAGACGTTCGTCTCCGTCGGCCCGTAGAGGTTGAAGAAACGCGCCTCGGGGGCGAGGGGCATCAGCTCGCGCAGGTAGCGAATCGGAAATACCTCGCCCGCAAAGAGGACCAGTCGCAACCGGTTCAGGGAGCCCGGCTCGAGGTCGGCGTAGCGGACGATCATCGTCAGCGCCGAAGGAACCGAGTACCAGACGGTGATTCCCTTCTCGACGATCCACTCGACGAGCCGGGCCGGGAACATCATGGCGTCAGCGGGCACCAGTGCGACCGTTCCGCCCGCCGCTGCGGAGCCGAAGAAGTCCAAGGTCGAGAGATCGAAGTGGAGCGGCGCATGGCTCGAGAAGACATCGGAGTCCGTCAGCTCGAGCGCCTGGTGGGCCCAGCGAACGAAGGTCAGGGAGCTGCGATGCGAGATCGCCACCCCCTTCGGCTTTCCGGTCGATCCCGACGTGTAGAGGATGTAGGCGAGATCGGCATCGACTGTCTGACGTGGCGGCGCCGCGCGCTCGTGCGAGTGGGCTTCGTCCCAGTCGGTGAACCCGTCCGGGCACGGCGACCCGACGGCGATTCCGCGAGGCGCGGCCGCAGGGTCCACATCCCGGAGCGCGGCGATCAACGAGGGCGTGGAGATCAGCGCGGCGAGGTCGCAGTCGGTGGCGATATAGGCGGTGCGGGCCGGCGGCGCTGTCGCGTCGAGCGGCACGTAGGCCGCCCCTGCACGCATCGCGCCGTAAAGCGAGATGACCGCCTCAACGCTCTTCTCGAGATGGATACCCACCCGATCCCCCAGCCGGACCCCCTGCCCCGCAAGCTCGGCGGCGACCCGGTCGGCCGCCGCATCGAGAGCTCCGAACGTCAACGAGACCTGGTCGCTTTCGATCGCGATCTTGTCTGGGCTCCGCTCGGCGGCCGACTGCAGCAGGTGGTCCAGTCGTTGGGCGTAGCTCATGGGCATCAGCCAGCGCGATCCAGCTTCAGAGCCCGATGCTCCGTCCCACAATGGCCCGCTGCATCTCGGACGTACCGGAATAGATCCGGCCGCCCACGGCGTCCCTGAGGCGGCGCTCGATCCCCGCCTCGCTCATATACCCGTATCCACCGTGGACCTGGATCGCGTCGAGGCTGCTCTCGACCGCGCTTTCGGTGACCCACAGCTTCGCGAGTGCCGATTCGGCGAGCGTCGATCGACCCTGCGCCTTCAGCCAGGCTGCGCGGTAGACCAGCAGGCGACCCGTCTCCAGCCGCACCTTCATGTCCACGATTCGGTTCGCGACGCCTTGGTAGTTGGCGATCGGTGCCCCGAAGGCCTTGCGCTCCTTGGCATAGGAGCGCGCCTCCTCGAGGTCGCGCTCGAGGGCGCCGATCTGCGCGGCGGTGGCCCAGATGCGCTCCCACTCGAGCAGCTCGTTGAAGATCAAGGCTCCGGACCCGGTGGGGCCGAAAGCGTTCCCTTCGGGAACGAAGACGTCGTCGAACACGAGATCGCCCAGCGGCGACGTTCGCAGGCCCATCTTTGACATCGGCGGGGTGCGCTCGACGCCGGGGGTGTCGGTCTCGACCAGGAAGACGCTGATCCCCCCGAGGGCGCCGCCCTCCCCGGTCGCCGCGAAGCAGATCACGAGGTTCGCGGTCGGGCCGTTGGTGATGTAGCTCTTTCTCCCCGCAAGCGACCAGCCACCATCGACCGGGGAAGCCCTCGTGCGCATCGCAAATGCATCCGATCCCGAGTCCGGCTCGGTGATCGCGAGAGCCCCGATCGTGGTGCCCGCGGCGAGCCCGGGCAGATAGCGCTGCTTCTGTTCCTCGGTGCCGTAGGTCATCAGGCCCGGGACCAGCACCCATGCCTGGACCGCGCCGGAGAACACCAGGCCGCCGTCCTCACACCCCTCGCCGAGCCCCTCCGTGACGAGGAGCCCGGTCAGCGGGTCGACGTCCCCGCCCCCGAATTCCGCCGGCGCCCGGAGCCCGAGATATCCCCAGTCGGCGAGCCGCTGCCACTTTTCGACCGGGAAGCGACCGGCGCGATCGTCTTCGAGGATCCCGGCGTTCAGAGATTTCCCGAATTCGACCGCCTCGCGGCGGAGGGACAGGCTTTCCTCCGGCCAGTCGAAATCCATTGGCTGCGGGGAAGTCTATGGGCCTCCTCTGGCTCAGCGGCGCATCCGGGAAACCAGGCGCATGCAGTCCGTCGCCTCCCAGGAGCCATCGAAGGTGTAGGTGTGGGCTCCGCGGTTACGCCCGGGCGCCCAATCGGGCCCGAGAGATCCAACGGGCCGTTCCCGGTAGTCGTCTGGCGTCAATACCTCGACGGAGTTGAATACCACCCGGGAGCCGTACCCCCCGGTGCAGTCCTGGGCGGGTCGAATAAGCGCATCTCCCTTGAGGAACGGCCTGCCCGCCGGTCGTGCTCGTCTCGCGTCCGAGACGACCGGATTGCGGGGATGAGGGGTCCAGCCCGACTCGAGCCGGTCGCTGAAGTAGAGGAAGGTCTCATCGTCAAGGCGACCG
>JBKPTM010000324.1:0-3236 GCA_046765935.1 Actinomycetota bacterium
CCAATCCCGAGCGTCGGTATCCGCTCGCCAGCCGCGATCGCCCGGAGACTCTCGGGGTGCGGCTGATCGAGGGTCCGTTGGCCGGGGCGATGACTCCGATCCTCCAGACGAGTGCGAACTCCAGCGGTCAACCGGCCCCGCGCAGCTTCGACGAGATCGACCAGGGGGTTCTCGGCTCCGCGGATCTGGCGATCGATGGTGGGGAGCTGATCGGTGCACCCTCGACGGTGGTTGACCTCAGCGAGCTCGACTCAGCGGGCACCTGGCGGGTCCTGCGCGAGGGTGCTCTGCCCAGCGGGGTTATCGACGGCGTCCTGGGTGGTACCTCGGCCGGCTAGGAGGAGCGCGCCTCGCGCTCGCCGACCTCGTGGCTGTCGTAGGCCCAGCCTCGCTGGAACTTCTCACCGCGCGGCTCCACCACCCAGGCCACCTCGCTGCTCACCTCCGCGCCGCTGCCTTTTCCGGTGGCGGTCATCTGGCCCAGGACGAGCAGGCGGTCGTCGATCTCGCGGAACTGCTCGAGCTCGACCTGCACCTCGGAGAACATCACGTCGGTGTCCTCGAACCAGGCGCGGATGCCGTTGTGCCCGTGGTAGCCGGGATCGCCCTCCTCCCGGGCGGTGAGGAACGGATGCCACTCGCAGTCGGCATTCCACATGCTCAGGAACGCCTCGGCGTCGCGGGCGTTGTAGGCGTCGCGCAGCTGCTCGAGCATGGTGCGGTAGTCAGCCATCGCTGGGTGAGGCCTCCTGCCCGAGCGCGGCCAGCGCCTCGTCGAGGGTGGGATAGAGGGAGACTCGGATCGCCTTCCCGTCGCGCAGCTCCCAGACCATCACTGCGTCCTGCCCGAAGTCCAGGCCGGTGGTCTTCCCACGCGCCCGCAGCGTGAATTCGACCAGCACCCGGTCACCCACCTCGCGGAAGCCGCGGGCGTCCCAGCGGATCCCGTCCATGACCTCGTCGAACGACTCGAACCATCGCCGGATGCCCTCGTGGCCGCGGTAGGTATCCGGCTCCGACGCCAGCTCTGGAGGCGTCGTCGCCTCGAAGTCGGGATGGAGGAAGGGGAGGATGCCGTCGATTCCGCCCTCGTTGAAAGCGTCGAAGCCTCGCTCGATGATTTCGAGATTGCTGCTCGTCACGGCTTCCAGCGTAGGCCCGGTCAGGCGGCTGCCGCAACAGCACTGCGGATGAACAACTCGCGGGCCCGTTTGCGCTCGGGCGTGGCCCCTCGCTCGATTCGCTCCAGCGTCATGCCCTGCATCGCCGAGATCACCATCACGGTCAGCACCCGGGCCCTGGCCAGAGTCAGGCCATCGCGCGCCTCCGTCAACAGCCGGACCAGCACCTCGCGCCACTGCTCGTTCACCTCGGCGATCGTGCGGCGGACCTCCGGCTCGACCACCGAGACCGCGGCCAGATCGAAGTAGAGGCGGGCGACCCGCTCGTCCTCGTCCAGCACCCGCTCAACCCCGGCATCGACCCCGCGGACCACGGCTTCGACGGTGGTCGCGCCGTCGACGGCGTCCAGCACCTCGTCGGTGATCATCTCCGCGATCGAGCGGCCCGCCGCCTGGACCAGGCCCTGCTTCGAGCCGTAGTGGTAGGCGACCAGCGGCTTCGACTCGCCCGCGCGGGCGGCCACCTTGGCGATCGTCAGGCCGGCGTAGCCGTCGGACTTCAGCACCTCGATCGCCGCCTCGAGGATGCGCTCCCGCGCGCCCGTCGAGGGCCGCCCCCGGCGCACACCGGTCGTGGCCTCCATCAGCGCTTCGCCTCCTCGCCGCGCGAGGGCTACGCGGCGCTCGCGAGCATCGCCGGATCGAGGCCCATCGCCGCCAGCTTCTTCTGAAGCGACTTCGCGGCGTAGGCGAAGATCTCCGACGAGTGGTAGAAGGGCGTCTCGAAGTCGTACGGGTCGTCCACCCAGGGCGGGACGAAGACCAGGGTGGCGACCGGCAGCGTCTCCTTCAGGGTGTCCTCGACGATCTTGGCGTTCGCACGGTCGTCCTTGATGGCATCGGCGAGGAACTTCACGCCGAAGCCGACGTGCCGGGACTCGTCCCGGTTCACCGCGGTGAAGCCGGCGGTGAAGCCCGGGAACCACCCCCGCTCCCTCATCGACTTGATCATGAACCGGGCCGCGGAGAGGGCGAGCATCCCCTCGATCACGATCATGTAGACGGTCACCCCGCGGACCAGCGACGGGAAGTCACTCGGATCCTTGCGCAGGTCCTCCGCGCACTCGTGCAGGATCCCGTTGAACAGCGTCTCCCAGTCCTTGTTCACCACGTAGCGCTGCTTGTCGATCATCTCCCCGAGGCTGCCGGCCTCGATCCCGAAGACCTCGCGGTAGAAGCCGTTCCAGAAGACCGTGTGCTTGGCCTCGTCCGAGATCTGCGTCGTCAGGAAGACCTTGGCCTCGTGGGATGGCGCGGCAAGGGCGAACGGAAGGAGCTCGAGAGTGACCCGCTCCTCCCCGAGGAAGAACTCGGAGAAGCCGAACTCCAGGAATCGCCTCTCGTCGTCCGTGAACATCGTCGGATCGGCCCACTGCTTCTTGTCCTCGGTGAAGTCGAAGTCCTCGGTGGACCACTGCTGCCGCTGCCAGCGCATGAAGAGCTTCTCGTAGGAGGGGGCGGCCTCGACGATCTTGTCCAGGCCCGACATCACCTTGTCGATGTCGGCGTCCATCAGGACCGAGAGGGCCTCGTCCTCGGTGTGGAGCTCCTGGCCGTTCGTGCTGGCGGTCGCGTCGGTCATCTCTCCTCCTCGGGTGGCTCGGATCGCGGCATTATTGATCAACCGTTCAATAAATGTCAAGTCCGGCCTCGGCTGTATCGTGGCCCCGGATGAGCGACCTCCCCGACGACTTCCAGACCGCCCACCTCTCCGAGGTCGACCCCGACATCCAGCGGGTCCTCGACGGCGAGCTCGGCCGCCAGCAGGGGACGCTCGAGATGATCGCCTCCGAGAACTTCGTCCCCCAGGCGGTCCTCGACGCCGCGGGCTCCGTCCTCACCAACAAGTACGCCGAGGGCTATCCGGGCAAGCGCTACTACGGCGGCTGCGAGTGGGTCGACATCGCCGAGCAGCTGGCGATCGATCGGGCCCTGAAGCTCTTCGGCGCCGAGCACGCCAACGTCCAGCCGCACGCGGGGGCTCAGGCGAACAACGCCGCCTACATGGCGTTGCTCGACCCCGGCGACACGATCATGGGGATGGCTCTCGACCAC
>JBKPTM010000325.1:0-2257 GCA_046765935.1 Actinomycetota bacterium
CTTCGAGATGATCGCCCGCGCGCCGGAGTTCACCGCGCGGGCGGCGGAGCGTCGCCCGGCGCCCGTCAGAGGCGGACGCGAGGGCCTGAGCGATCTGCGGATCTCAGAGTCTGAGATCGACGTTCCCGACTTCCTGAAGTAGTCACTTGCCGCGGAACGAGCGGCGCGCACCCTCTTCGTCGTGCTCGAAGTAGGTCTCCATCCGCGTGACCCTGCCCTCGTCGTCGAAGGTCCAGACCGCCCAGGACCCGACCTCCATCTCGATGCCGCTCCCCGCCCCCTTGGCCCTCGTCGTCTGGTGAAAGAGGGCCCTGTTGCCGTTGATCTCGATCTCGCCCGGCTCGCTCACCTGCGACTCGAACGCATCGGGCTCCATCCAGGCGCGTAGGGCCTCGGCGCCCCTCAGCTCGGTGATCGATCCGGGGCTGACGAAGACGATGTCCGGGTGAACCCACTCCGTTGCGGCGTCGTAGTCACCGCGGTTGAAGGCGGCGTATCCCTGCCGCAGGCGTTCGACGAGCTCGTTCTCGGGGATGGACATGCCGCCAGTATCGTGGCCTGAGTGGAAGCCGGGACGCTGAAGCGAACACCCCTCTACGAGGCCCACGTCGAGGCGGGCGCGAAGCTGGTCGATTTCGCCGGCTGGGAGATGCCGGTGCAGTACGACGGCATCCGGGCCGAGCACCTCCGCGTCCGCAGCTCCTGCGGCGTCTTCGACGTCTCGCACATGGGCGAGATCGAGACCGAGGGCCCGCAGGCCGCCGACCTCCTGCAGCGGCTGCTCTCCAACGACGTCTCCAAGATCCAGGTCGGAGGCGCCCAGTACTCCTGCCTCTGTCGCGAGGACGGCGGCGTGCTCGACGACCTCTTCACCTACCGGCTGGCAGACGACCGCTACCTCACCGTCACCAACGCCGCCAACCACGAGCGCGACCTCGAGTGGTTCGAGGCCCACGCCGTCGAGTTCGAGGCTGAGGTACGAGACCGAATCGACGCCTACGCGATGCTCGCCGTGCAGGGGCCGGAGGCGCGGCAGATCGTCCAGCGAGTTACCGACGGCGAGCTGCCGCCGCGCTTCAAGACGGCCGAGCTTCCGGTGGCGGGGTCTGCGACCCTCGTCTGCGGGACCGGCTATACCGGCGAGGACGGGGTGGAGCTGCTCATGCGCCCGGAGGATGCGAGGACGGTTTGGGATGCGGTGACTGAGGGTGGAGCCGCGCCGGCGGGACTCGGTGCCCGCGACACGCTCCGCCTCGAGGTCAACTACTGCCTCTACGGCAACGACCTGACCGAGGAGAGGACCCCGATCGAGGCCGCGCTCGGCTGGTGCGTGAAGGAGGAAACGGGCTTCATCGGCTGCGACGCCTGCCGCCGCGTCCGGGAGGAGGGGCCGAAGGAGATGCTCGAGGCGTTCGTGATGACCGGCCCCGGCATCCCGCGCCAGGGCAACCCGATCGAGTCCGGCGGAGAGCCCGTCGGCGAGGTGACCAGCGGCACGATGTCGCCCTCGCTCGAGGTCGGCATCGGGATGGGCTACGTGCGGTCCGATCTCCGCGACCCCGGGACCGCGGTCGAGATCGACGTCCGAGGCAAGCAGCGCCCCGCGGAGATCCGCGAGCGCCCGCTCTACTCGAAGGACTGAGCGGCCGCCGTCTCGATAGGTTTCTGCCGTGGCGGACGAGAGCTACCCCGAGGACCTTCGCTACCACCCCGAGCACGACTGGGCGCGGGTCGAGGGCGACACGGCCACATTCGGGATCACCTGGTACGCGCAGGATGCGCTCGGCGAGGTCGTCTTCTACGAGCCGCCCGAGGTTGGCAAGCAGGTGACCAAGGACGAGGCCTACGCGGAGGTCGAGTCTGTGAAGGCCGTCTCCGACGTCTACGCGCCCCTCTCCGGCGAGGTGACCGAGGTGAACTCCGCCCTCTCGGAGAATCCCGAGAAGATCAACCAGGACCCCTACGGCGAGGGCTGGATGGTCAAGGTGAAGCTCTCCGAAGCCTCCGAGGCCGACCAGCTGATGGACGCGGCGGCCTACAAGAAGCTCCTCGAGGAATCCGACTAGCTAACCTGCGCCGCCGAGCGATGAGGCTCGCTCCTAACCGCGGTCGAGTGCCCCTGATGGCCTCTACGTCGTAGTCCAATCCGACGCCAGGAGGTCATCCGTGACATATCTGTTGGTCGCCGTCTTCGGCGCCGCGGGTGCGATCAGCCGTTACTGGCCCGATGGCCGAGTCAGCGATCTCGTCCATGGCC
>JBKPTM010000326.1:0-4019 GCA_046765935.1 Actinomycetota bacterium
AGGCGGCGATCTGCGCGCCGCACGAATCGCAGACCGAGCGCGGGCCGACGATCGAGAGGCCGCGAGGCACGCGGTGAGCCACAACCCCGACGAAGCTGCCGGTGACCATCCCGCCGACGAAGGCCAGTGAAGCAATCGGGAGCATGCTCTTCTTCTCGTCCGCTCGGGCGCTTCGCTTTAGCTTGGGCGCGACGCTACCCCAGCGTCTCGCGCTGGACGTGCCAGGCGGACTGCACCGGATCGAAGAAGTGGGGTGGCTCCTGGAAGCGGAGCCGGTCGTCGTAGTTGTAGTCCTTGATGTAGCCCGTACCCCCTGTCGTTCCCACCGCCCCGCGGAACTTCTGCGAGATCGCTCCATTGACGGTCAGCGTGCCGAGGGTGCCGCCGCAGTCGTAGTGATCGACGATGAACGAGTGGTCGATGGAGAGCAGCGCGGCGTCGATGTTGATGTCGGGGTTGGACCCCGTGCCGTTGACCGCCCGATTGCTGTCGTTGTCGGCATCGCAATCACCCTTGGCAGCCTGCTCGGTGACGGTCCCGTTGGTGCAGCCGAGGTCAGTGGATTCGCAAACGGGGTGCTTGACCCGGATGAAGTTGTTCGCGATCAGCCCGAGGAGGTCGGCTGAGCTGCTGGTCCGGGTGATGTTGCCGTCGATGATCACGTCGTTCTCGGCGGCGATCGTGAGCTGGCCGCTGTAGGAGCTCCCTCCCGTGTCGACGATTGCGTTGCCGCAGTTGGATGTCACCGGGTAGGTGACGGTGAAAGGCGAGTACGAGTTCGAGCATCCGGCCCCGTTCTGGACGTACACGACTCCGTCCGTCGGGACGGCGATCGGGCCCATCGGCGAGCCGCCGTTCGGGGTGATCGTCATGGTGTTCCCGCTGAGGACGATCTTGGTCTGGCCAGTGAATGTGTTCGCCGGTCCGGCGATTGCCTTCAGCGAGGTGTTCGTCGCCGGCGGCGTGAGCACCGGCGCCCTGGTCGCCAGGGGCCCCTTGAAGACCGGGCTGCCCGAACAGTTGCTGCCGCTAGCCCAGCCGACCGGCGGGGCGCTCACCTCTGTGACGTCGGCCCCGTTGCGCCCGAATGTGGGGCTGCCGCACACGCGCAGGTCGTCGTTGGTGTGGAGCGGACCGTCGATCTTGTCTCCGCCGACGAAGACGATCTGGTCGCACTTCTGCGTGGTTCCCGGAATGTTCACGCTCTCCCGTCCGTCCCGGCGGAACTTGGTGCACTGCGAGTAGGCGCCGGTGAGCTGTGTCGAGGGATTTGCGAACCCGTAGGTGACGGGGTCGGAGGTCTCGAGCTGCGTGAAGTAGACGTAGTCGAGGAACGTCGCCTGCTTGTAGCTCGCGATGACCGAGACCTTGGCCGTCCCCGAGTAACCCGTGGACCGGATCCGGAACGTGCCGGTGTAAGCCCCGCTCGACTCGAGCATCGTCGCGTTCGGGTTCGCTGAGTCGCACTGCGCGTTGCCCGGGCTGGTGGTCGCCTGCAGGAGCTCGATGCCGTACCGCGAGCCGTCGGTGGTGCCTGGAACGGGCCTGAGGTTCGTCGGGTTGCCGTTCATGTTGAGGTTCACGGCGTTCGGCGTCGGGACGTTGGTGCAGCGGGCCCAGTAGCCGCTGTCTGTGTTGAGGTGGTAGGTGTAGTCGGCGATCCCTGACTGAGCCGCCAGATAGGCGCGCTTCTGGTTGATGTCGCGGCGCAGGAAGGTCTGATCGTGAGTGGTGGAGGCCACCGCCACGCTGACCAGGACCGTGGTGAACCCGATCGCTCCGATAACAGCGAGCATCGAGTAACCGCCCTCCTCATCACGGAGAAGACGGAGACGGTTCTTGATTGCGGCGATCAGATGCACGGCAGGTTGTCCTGGTTCGGATACTGGCCGGCGTTCTCGAGGCGCAGGTCGACCCCGCTCGTGAGCAGCAGCGGGGAGTTCGGGTCCTGGGTGTTGACGCCGCCGTTCTTCGAGGTGCCCGAGGCGCTCGTGAACGAGATCGTCACGTAGGACGTCCGGGCGGCGCTCGTGTCGGTCAGCGGCGTGGTCAGCGGCGTGGTGTTGAGCGCGCCGGTGCCGGTGACGAAGTCGTAGTACCGGAAGATCACACCGCCTGGTGCCGCGACGTTGGTGAGCAGCTGCCTGTCCGATGAAGGGGTGCTCGAGAAGGTCCAGTTCGGCGCGGTGCCGCCGGTCGCCGGATAGATCGCCTCCTTCAGCATGGAGGGAGTGGTGCCGGACGCCGGGACGAAGTAGACCTTGTGCAGATGGGGGGTCAGCGACGGAGCAGATCCCGGCTCTGAGAGGAAGCTCATCGAAGTCCCGGTGCTGCCGGTCTGGATCGGAACGATGTGCGAGAGGACGCAGGCGGAATGGAGCCCCTGGACGATCCGCGTCATCGCGGGGCGAGCGCGCGACTGAGCGTCAACCCGGTTGGTGACCCGGGCCTGCTGGTGGATCACCGTCGTCTCCAGCGTGACCACGCCCATCATCACGATCAGGGAGGCACTGACACTGACCAGCAGCTCGATGATGGTGAATCCGCGCTGGTCCCTTACGGCGCGCATTGAGCCCCCGATCCCGAGGTCGCGCCCGTCCCGGTCAGGTAAATCGCCCTGACGACACCGACAGTCGGATCAGTCAGCGGCACCTGCTCGATCGGGTTACCGCTGGCGGTCGTCCTGACGTAGTTCATCCGCTGGGTCCCCGAGATGTTGGCGTCGGCGCAGACCTTGTAGTTCGTGCTGTAGGGAAGGCCTGGATCTGTCGGTGCTGTTCCCGACGCATCCGCGAGCTGTCCGGAGTTGTTCGTGGCGAGGATCCGGGTGGTCGGCGAGGTCGTGGTGCAGTTCATGTCGGTGATGTGAACGTCGGCTCCGTTCACCACCGAGCCAGGACTTGTCGAGCTCGATCCCGTGTACACCGTCAGCCGAAGCGATGGGAGCTGGATGACGTTGTCCGGCGTGGTCCCAGTCGCGCCTGCCGGCACGGTGACGCTCGCGAAGGCAAGAGGGTTCACGCCCGTTCCCGTCGGATCGGGATTGTTCGACGCGCAGATCCCGGCGTACACGCTGTAAGTCGAGGGAGAAGCGAACGGGAAAAGGGTCGAGGTGGTGGTGATCGTGGAGTTGTTCGGATTGGTGAACGTCTTCGCGACGCTCATCCCCGTGTTCCATGCGGTGATCCCGTCGGCGGTGGAGTTCACCACCGTGCCCGAGTAATTCAGGGTCTTGAAGGTGACGCTGACGGCGCCCGGGCGGTCGTACTGGAGGTTGACGGTGTTGGTGCCCTGGTCGACGACGCTCACCGTCTGGTTGACCGGCGCGTTGCCGTCCTGGTCGACCATCCCTGAGGCGACGCCCCCTACGCTCATCGTGTAGTTCCCCACCGGCAAGTTCCGCCACAGGACGCATCCGGTTGGACCGGTCGAGCCGGTGAAGCTGCCCGCCCCTGATCCGGTCAGCACGACCCCGGGGATCCCGACGTTGTGGGAGTCAACGACGTTGACGAGGATCGTGCCGCTGTTCGGCACCAGCGAGCCGCTGGGCGGCGAGACGAGGGTCGCGGCGGTCACCGGGTGCAAGACACCCATGCCGGTCCAGCTGACGCTGACGTTCAGCAGCAGGTAGTCCCTCGATCCCGTTCCCGAGGAGCAGCCACTGGTGGCGGCCGGCTCGTTCTGGAACTGAGACTGGGACCTGATCGTGTAACACGTCTTCAGGGACTGAGCGCCGGACGTGGGACAGCCCGTCGTCAGCTCCGTCCCATCGTCGAGCACATACCTCGTTGAGTTGAGGCTCGTCAGGTCCGCGATCCGCAGGGACCGCACTCGCTCGAGCTCCTGCTCGGCCAGCATCTGTGCCTGCGTGCGGTGGCGCTCCTGGGCAGTGGCGCGGGATGAACCCGTCAGGACCGTGACGACGCCGACCGAGAAGATCAGCAGCACGAGTGCACTGACGAGCACCTCGACGATGGCGATACCGCCCTCGTCACGGCCGATACGTGTGAGCTTGCGCG
>JBKPTM010000327.1:0-2980 GCA_046765935.1 Actinomycetota bacterium
GCACCGAGTCGAGCTCCTACACGCTGCGCGACACCCCGATCTTCACCTGCGTCGCAATGTCGCTGGGCCGGACACTCGACGCGCTCGACGGCACCGCCGCCACCGCCGTGGCGACGGCCTGATCCCACTACCCTTTCCCGCTCGCTGTGATCGGTACTGAGGAAAATCCCCTGCGCGTCGCGATCGTCGGCTCCGGCCCGGCCGGCTTCTACACGGCCGAGCACATCCTCAAGCACGATGGGACGCACGCCGAGGTCGACATGTTCGACCGCCTCCCCACGCCCTATGGACTGGTGCGCTTCGGCGTGGCGCCCGACCACCCGAAGATCAAGTCCGTGATCCGGGTCTACGAGAAGACCGCAGCCCGGCCCGAGTTCCGCTTCTTCGGCAACGTCGAGGTGGGCACCGACGTCTCGGTGGACGAGCTCCGTGAGCGCTACCACGCGGTCGTCTTCGCCTACGGCACGCAGACCGATCGCCACCTCGGCATTCCCGGCGAGGACCTACCCGGCTCGCACCCGGCCACCGAGTTCGTCAACTGGTACAACGCCCACCCCGATTTCGCCGACCGGGAGTTCGACCTCTCCTGCGAGCGCGTGGTGGTGATCGGCAACGGGAACGTCGCGGCCGACGTGGCCCGGATGCTCGCGCTGACACCCGACGAGCTCAGCGAGACCGACACCGCCGACCACGCCATCGAAGCCTTCAACGCCGCCTCGGTCAAGGAGATCCTGGTCCTCGGCCGCCGCGGTCCCGCCCAGGCCGCCTTCACCAACCCCGAGGTCCGCGAGCTGGGCGAGATGGTCGACGCCGACATCGACATCGACCCGGCCGAGATGGAGCTCGACGACCTGAGCCGCGAGTGGCTCGACTCCGACGACGCCGACCCGACCAACCGCCGCAACGTCGACATCTTCACCGCCTTCTCTCAGCGCGAGCCGGAGGGCAAGAACAAGAAAATCGTGATGCGCTTCCTTCGCTCCCCGATCGAGATCCAGGGCGACGGCAAGGTCGAGCGGATCGTGGTCGGCAAGAACGAGCTGCAGCGCGACGACTCCGGCCGCATCCGCGCGGTCGACACCGGCGAGCGCGAGGAGATCGAGTGCGGCCTGGTCCTGCGCTCTATCGGCTACAGGGGCATCCCGATCGAGGGCATCCCGTTCGACGAGGGTCGCGGACTGATCCACAACGACGGCGGCCGCGTGCACGACGGCTCCGGCGAGCAGGTGCCGGGCCTCTACTCCGTGGGCTGGATCAAGCGCGGCCCCTCGGGCGTGATCGGCACCAACAAGAAGGACGCGCAGGAAACCGTCGACAACCTCTTCGCCGATCTCGAGGCCGGGAAGATCCCCGCGGCCGAGCTGGCCGCAGACCGCGGCGCGATCGAGTCCCTGCTCGACGAGCGCAAGCCCGACCACGTCACCTTCGATGGCTGGCAGGCGATCGACGCCGCGGAGGTCGAGGCCGGCAGGCCACACGGCCGCCCTCGGGTCAAGTTCTGCAAGGTCGACGAGCTGGTCGAGGCATCCAAGGCGGCCAAGACGGCCGCCTGAGCGATGGCGATCGCGATCGAGGAGGTCCGTCTGCTGATCGAGGCGTCCCTACCCGGGGCGCAGGTCGAGGTCGTCGACGAGACCGGCACCCAGGACCACCTCCGCGCCACCGTGACAGCCACGCAGTTCGAGGGCCTCTCGCGGATCGAGCAGCACAAGCTGGTCAAGAGGGCGGTGCAGAGCCGCTTCGACGACGGCTCGATCCACGCGCTCTCGATCAAGACGTCGGTGCCGGAGTAGCGCCCGCGTATAGTGAGAACGGATGACTGAACCCACTCTCAAAGACAAGGTCGAGGAGCTGATCCGGGACAACCAGATCCTGCTCTTCATGAAGGGCACACCCGATGCGCCGCAGTGCGGGTTCTCGATGCGCGTCGTGAACGTGCTCGAGTCCTACGGGGTCGAATACGCCGCCCTCGACGTGCTCCCCGCGCTCCAGCCGCTGCGCGAGGTGACCGCCGAGATCTCCGACTGGCAGACCTTCCCCCAGCTCTACGTCAACGGCGAGCTGGTGGGCGGCTGCGACATCATCGAGGAGATGGACGAGTCGGGCGAGCTCGGCCAGCTGCTCGGCGCCGAGCGCGCGGAGCCGGCCCCGCAGTCGGCGAAGCAGGAGCTGCAGGCGGAGAGCCCGCAGCAGAGCCCGCCGATCCAGATCGAGCGCTAGGCGCTAGTCCCGGATAGGAGCTAGACCGCGGCGGCCTGCTCGGCCGTGTCTTCCTTGACCTGGAAGCTGGAGCCGCAGCCGCAGGCTGCGACGACGTTGGGGTTATTGACCGAGAAGCCGGCGCCCTGTAGACCGTCGACCCAGTCGACCTCGGAGCCGAAGACGAACTGCATGCTCGTCTGGTCGACGACGACCGCGACGCCCTGATTCTCGAAGCGGTGGTCGTCCTCCTTGGGGGAGTCGAAGGCGAGGGCGTACTGGAAGCCGGAGCAGCCGCCGCCGCGAACCGCGACGCGAAGGGCCTGCTCGGCCCCGTCCTCCTGCTCGCCGAGCAGCTCCTTGATCTTGGTCGCCGCCTTGTCGGTCAGCTTGATCGGCTGAGGCGTCTCACTCATTGGTGCTCATTGTAGAGGCCGTCGCTGCCGCCCCCGAATCCTCGCCTGCGTAGCGCCAGTCCAGGTACTGCAGGATCCGCCGCGAGTCGTTCACGACCTCGTCGCCGTCGACCAGCACAGGCACGTACGGAAGCTTGGTCAGCTCGACGATCTCGGGACGGTTGGACCGGCGCCGCCGGACGCGCTCGGTCCGGTATTCGAGCCCAAGCTTCTTCAGGCGCCGTGCGACGGCGCCGCAGGGGCAGAGGAAGTTCGTCGGGGTGCCGCAGCGGTAGAGGACGCGGCGAGGCTCAGTCATCAGCTGAAGGGAAGCAGGCTCAGCGCACGGCCTGTGCTCCGCAGCGCCAGGTCGGTGAGGCGATGGC
>JBKPTM010000328.1:0-4775 GCA_046765935.1 Actinomycetota bacterium
GTCTACAGCAACAAGGCGGTGGACATCCCGGGCGACGAGCCGGTCGTCACGGGGACCGGTGGCGGCGGCGTGAACGAGGGGGCCCTCCACCAGTGCGAAGGCGACATCCCCGGAGCCGGGTATGGCTGCGGGATCGTCGACCGCCAGGCCCAGACGACCTCCCTGCCGAACGGTCAGGGCATCTCCGCGGGTAACACCGCGGAGCAGCAGATCTCCTTCGAGTCCGCCCCGTGCAAGCGGGCGGGCGAGTCGAAGGCCAAGGTGTGGATCGTCGCGATGGGTGAGCCGACCCTCGGCAGCACGGTCGGCGAGTTCACCTCGGCTCCACAGCAGCTCGCCCTCACCGGATACGGCAAGTGCAAGGGCGGCAAGAAGAAGAAGTAACGAGACATACGCATCGCTCCAATTCGAGACGACGGCCGCGCGCGAGCGCGGCCGTCGTCGCGTTTAACGGTGTGAGCGCCGGGGTATCAAAATCGATTTTCTCCGGCAGACCGGGCGATTTACGTCGCTGTTACAGCCTGGTCACGGTCTAGTCACACCCCTCGGCACGGCCGCATCGAGACTGCGCCCGTCCTCGTGTGAGAGACCGAAAGGAGCCTCAGTGTCAAGAAGAGGGATTCGCCTGCTGGCTGTGCTTGTCACGGTCTCGCTGCTGGCGGTTGTGCCGGCGGCGGCGCAGGCGAAGAAGATCATCACGATCAGCGGGTCGACCTCGGTCTACCCGCTCGAGATCAAGCTCGCCAGCAAGTGGATCAAGACCAAGAAGGGCAAGAAGTTCGGCTTCAAGATCCTCCAGGGCGGTTCGAACGTCGGCATCTCGGACGTGGCCAAGGGCCGTGTCTCGATCGGCGCGTCCTCGAGGGACCCCGCAGCGGGTGATCCGGGCGGATTGGTGTTCAACCGGATCGCGCGCGACGCGATCTGCATGATCACCAACAACTCGAATCCACTCGGGAACATCACCCAGGACACGATCAAGAAGATCTTCCTGGGCCCGACGTTCACCGATTGGAATCAGGTTCCCGGGGCGCCGATCACCGGTGGCATCGACCCGATCGGGCGTGCCGCGACGTCGGGCACCCACGACGCGTTCAAGAACATCTTCCTGGGCGGCACTAACCAGGGATCGTTCGTGGCCGCGAAGAGCTCCAACGGGCTCGTGCAGCAGTCGGTCCAGAGCGACCCGCGAGGGATCGGCTACGTGTCCCTGGCGTTCACGAACGGCGTGAACACGGTGAGCTACAACGGCGTCGCGTGCACCCTGCGTAACGCAGCGTCGTTCCAGTACGGCGGAGTGCGCAGCTTCTACTTCGTCACGCGTGGAGCGCCGGTGGGGGGCGTCAAGAAGTTCATCAATTGGGTCACGCACAGCAACAAGGCGAACAAGATCATCGGCACGGATTGGGTGCCGCTGCATTGATGAGTCGCCGTTTCGGTCTCCAAAAGGCGGGACCGAGGAACCGCAATGACCAGCGCGCCGAGCTTCTGCTCGGCGCGCTGGCATGCATCGTCCTGGCGCTGATCGCCGGGATGATCGTCTTCGTCTTCGAGAAGGCCTGGCCCTCGTTCTCTCACAACGGGCTCGATTGGTTCAACCCGTGGGCCGGCGGCAACGTGGACGACGAGCTCGTCGGCATCTTCGAGTCGCCCAGCAACCCGAGCCAATACGTCTACACGATGCACGCCTGGCCGCTGATCTACGCGACGGTCCTGATCACTGCCACGGCGGTCGTCGTCTCCACGCTTTTCGCCGTGCTCTCCGCGATGTTCATCGTCGAGTTCGCGCCGACCGGGCTCCAGCGGGTCCTCGAGCCCGTGGTGCGGCTGCTGGCCGCGGTGCCGTCCGTGATCTACGGGCTGATCGGGATCCTGGTCGTCGTCAAGTTCTTCAGCGAGCACGTGATCACGCAATCGGCGCGCGATTCGGTCGCGGGGGTGGCCGCGCTCAACGGGTTCAGCTGGGGGGTGGGGGCGCTGATCCTCACCGTGATGATCACGCCGATCATGATCGCCATCGTGGTCGACGCCCTCCGGGCGGTGCCGGTCGGGTGGCGTGAGGGATCCGTCTCGCTCGGCGTCAACCGCTGGCGGGCGATGTGGACCGTGAGCGTGCGCGCCGCCCGCCCGGCGATCGTGGCGGCCGCCGTGCTGGCCACGGCCCGCGCGCTGGGCGAGGCGATCATGCTCTCGATGGTCACGGGCTCGGTGGGCTTCCAGCCGAACCCGATCGACGGCTACATCTTCTTCGTCGAGCCGGCCCGGCCGCTCGCGGCGACGATCGTGGACAACGCCGAGGGTCTCTCGGTCGTGCCCTTCTCGCAGACGCTCTACGCGTTCGCGTCCGTCCTCCTCGTCTCCGCGGCGTTCCTGTCCTTCGGCGGCTGGTACATCCGGCGCCGCCTCCGCACCTACACGCTCTCGCCGATATGAGCACGCAAGGGACAGGCGGCGGGAGGGCGGCGGCGCTCCGCAGGCGCTTCCAGCCCACGAAGCTTCCGCGGCCGCGCCTCCCGCGCCGCGAGCGTGACGTGCTGCGGCCCGAGGAGCAGGTGCCGTGGAGCACCCTCGACAAGCTCGGCCTGGCCGCCGCCTGGTTCTGCGGCCTGCTGCTCTGCGCGATCGCCGCCTCGATCGTCATCTACATGCTGGTGCGGGGGCTGCAGTACCTGAGCATCGCCGCGCTCTTCGAGCACCCGGTGATCCTCTCCACGACCCAGAGCACGGGCACCGCGGGCGGCTACCTCGACCCGATCGAGGGGACGCTGATCCTGACCGCCCTCGGCACCCTGATCGCGCTGCCAATCGGCGTCGGAACCGCTGTCTGGCTGAGCGAGTATGGGCGGCCCTCTTGGCTCGCGCGGGCGGTGGAGTCCGGCGTCGAAATCGTCGCCGGGACACCGACGATCGTCCTCGCGATCTTCGGCCTCCTGGTCTTCACTCAGGGGACGTTCGGCTTCCTCTCCTTCACGGCCGAGGGCGGGGCGGTCTTCGGCCGCTCCTTCTTCATCGCCGGGATCATGATGTCGCTGATCGCGATCCCGCTGATCGTGGGCGCCACCCGGGAGGCGCTCCAGTCGATCCCGGCCCACGTCCGCGAGGCCTCCTACGCCCTCGGCAAGGACAAGATCTCGACGATCCGCCGGGTTCTGCTGCCGGCCTCGCGCAAGGGGATCGCGACCGGGACGACGCTGGGGATGGGCCGGATCGCCGGCGACACCGCGATCGTCGTGATCCTGCTCGGGGCGACGCCGCTGGAGCCACAGGGCGACATACCGGTCCTGCGTGTCCTCCAGGGCACCGGGAGCACCCTGACCAGCTACGTCTACAACAACTCGCCGGCTGGGGAGGGAAACGCGCCGGAGAAGGCGTACGCCGCCGCGTTCGTCCTGCTCATCCTCGTGATCTTCATGAACTTCGTCGTCGACCTCATAGCCAGGCAAAGGAGTGATCCATGGGCCCGCTGAAGGAACCGCCTCCCCTCCGCCGCATCGTGGTGGACGACGAGCCGACCATCGTCGAGCCGCCGGTTCGCCGGAATGGCAGCACCGAGACCGCGAAGTCCGGCGCCGCGGCGCTGCTGAGCGCCCCGCGCAAGCGCGAGGCCAAGCGCGGCAAGGTCAGGCAGCGGATGCAGACCGACGAGCTGGGCGTCGCCTACGCGGGCAAGGACGCCGTCAAGGGAGTCAGCCTGACGGTCAACCAGGGCGAGGTGCTGGCGCTGATCGGGCCGTCCGGCTGTGGCAAGACCACGCTTCTGCGCTCGCTCAACCGGCTCGTGGATCAAACGCCGACCGCGACACGCAGCGGAGCGATCTACCTCGACGAGCAGGACGTCGACATCCTCGACGTAACCGAGCTCCGTCGCCAGGTCGGAATGGTCTTCCAGCAACCGAACCCGTTCCCGATGAGCGTCTTCGACAACGTGGCCTACGGGCTGCGCGAGCGTGGTTCGCGGCGGCCTTCCAAGGCGGCGCTGCGTCCCGCGGTCGAGGAGGCGCTCGACCGGGCGGGCCTGCTCGAGGAGGTCAAGGACAACCTGCTGCACCCGGCGCTCCGGCTCTCGGGCGGCCAGCAGCAGCGCCTCTGCATCGCGCGCTCGCTCGCGGTCAACCCGGAGGTGCTCCTCCTGGACGAGCCCTGCTCGGCGCTCGATCCCCGGTCGACCTCCCTGATCGAGGACCTGATCATGAGCCTGCGTTCCGAGATCGCGATCGTGATCGTCACTCACAACCTCCAGCAGGCCTATCGGGTGGCGGACCGCGTGGGCTTCATGTACCTGGGCGACCTGGTCGAGTACGGCGACGCGGATCAGGTCTTCGGCGCCCCGAACGCGAAGCGCACTCGCGAGTACGTCAGCGGGGGGTTCGGTTGAGCCGATGGAAGCTCATCGTCCCGGCACTGGCGGTTCTCGTGGGTCTCACGCTCACCGCCTGCGAGTCGAGCCAGGACAAGGCCCGCGCGATCCGGGAGCGGGCCCAGGCGACCGCGCCGAAGCCGCTCGCCATCCCGAAGCCGAACAAGGACGTGAAGGTCGGCGACCCGACGATGCTCCACGACCAGAACGGCGACGCGATCGTGGTCCCGCTCACCAACCAGTCGGACAAGGCGCTGGTCAGCGTTCCGATCCTGGTCGACATCCGGGACGCCAAGGGCCAGACGATCTACAAGAACGACACGGCGGGCCTCGACTTCGCGCTCAATCACGTCGCGCTGATCAAGCCCCACGAGACCTTCTACTGGGTCAACGACCAGCTCACCGGTCAGGGGAAGAC
>JBKPTM010000329.1:0-2725 GCA_046765935.1 Actinomycetota bacterium
GCGCCTCTCACATCGACATCAGCTGGCAGATGCTCGCGGTGGTGACCCTCGGCCTCACTCTGACGGCGGAGCTCTGGTGGGTCTACTTCATGGGGGACGACGAGGAGGCGGAGGGGGCGCTGCGAGCGATGACCCCGACCAAGCGCGAGTTCTATGCGGCGAACGTCGCCTACTACTGGGCCCACCTGGTGATGCTGCTCGGGATCGTCTGCATCTCCGCGGGCTTGGAACGGGCGATCGGCCATGCCTTCGACGAGCTCAGCTTCGCCCGGGCGCTCGAATTGGGAGGAGGCACGGCCCTCTACCTCGCGGGACACGCGTTCTTCCGCTGGGTCCTCGGACTTCCATTCAAGCCGTGGCGCGGGGTCGCCCTGGCGCTGGCGCTCGCGACCATCGCCCTCGGAGCAGCGACCTCGGCGCTCGCTCAGCTGGCGGTGCTGGTCGCCGCGCTCGGCGCCTGTATCGCGGCGGAGGGGGTGGACCCCGAGAAGACCACCGGCGGCCGGTCGCGGACCGTGTTGCGGCCGTCGGACTTGGCCTCATAGAGAGCCTCGTCCGCCGCGGCGAAGACGCGCTGGTAGTCGAAGCCGCCTCCGCGAGCGGAGGCGCTCACCCCGAAGCTGACAGTCAGCGAGGTCCCGTCGCCCACGGTGTCGGCCGCCACCGCCGCACGCAGCTCCTCCGCCATCACCGCGCTCTCGCGGGTGTCGGCGCCGGGCAGCAGCACGAGGAACTCCTCCCCGCCAATCCGATAGGCGAGGTCGAAGGCCCGCAGCCGCTTCCGCAGCAGGTAGGCGACGTCGGTCAGGGCCGCGTCGCCGGCCGCGTGCCCCTGCGAGTCGTTGACCTCCTTGAATCGGTCCAGGTCGCCGAGGATCATCCCGACGGGCTCGCCGGTGACCTCGGATTGCTGGGAGAGCTCGGCGATCCGGTTCATCAAGGCCTTGCGGTTGAGCATTCCCGTCAGCGGGTCGATCACGGACTCGCTGCGATGCTCCAGGTCGGACTGCATGAGGGCGGTCGAGAGGACCGCGATCGCCAGGATCAGCGCGACCGGGGCCATGACCACGGGGGGCTCGGCGAGAGTCGTCGAGGGATGGACGCCGAACGCGACTGCCAGCACGAGGCTGATCGCGATGCAGACCCCGACGATCACGCCTCGCAGCGAGAAGCGGGCGCTCAGCGTGACGACCGGGATCGCGATCCAGGACAGGGTGGCGACCCGTGGACCTCCGGACAGCGCCACGGCTGCGGCCATCGTGACCTCTGAGAGCGTCCAGGCGGCGAACATCACGTATTCGGGACGCTCCGTCTGCGCCAGGCGAGCGTCGGCGAGGGCAAACAGACCCATGGCAATGCCCAGCGGGAGCAGCGTCCACCACCCGATCCAGGGCCCCGCTGCGATCAGGGAGACGAACAGGAGACCCATCGTGACCCGGCGCACGGGCTTGATGCGCTCCTCCATATCGAGAAGGCGCTCGCGGTCGAAGTCGTCTCGGCATAGCCAGGAACCCGACATGCGATGAGAAATCGGCCCGATCCGGCGGTCTGGCCACCGTAGAAAACCGAATTGAGCCGTTCGTCCAGCCGTTCTGCAGGCAGGATCACGCCCGAGCGAGACACCCCGCGGTCGTTGTCTCGCCGCCTAGCGGGAAAGCGCTTTGCGCACGAATTCGATGTCTGCGCGGATCCCTCGCCCGGGCGTCTCCACCACGACCGGTGGACCGGCCGCCTTGATCATCGCCCGGAGCGTGTCGGCCCCGATCTGCCCCTTGCCCAGGTTGGCGTGGCGGTCGGCTCCCGTGCCCGGCGGGTCGCGCGAGTCGTTGGCGTGCAGCAGGTCGATCTTGCCGACGATTGCGAGAACGCGCTCGACGGCATCGGAGAGCTCCTCGCCGGCGGCGTGGGCGTGGCAGGTGTCGAAGCAGAACCCGATCTCGTAGTCGGTCTTCACCTTCGAGATGCCGTCCCAGAGCCGGGCGAGTGCGTCGAAGCGCCTCGCCACGGCGTTCTTGCCGCCCGCGGTGTTCTCGAGGTAGACCGGCACCTCGGACTCGAGCATCTCGAGGCTCCGCTTCCACCGCCCGACGCCCTCCTTGACGTCATCGTCGGCGTGGCCGCCGTGGACGATCACCGCCGCGGCACCGACGTCCGCGGCGGCGTCGCAGGTCTGCTGCAGGATCTTCCGCGAGCCGTACCGGACGTTGTTGCGGGGCGAGCAGACGTTGATCAGGTAGGGGGCGTGTACGTAGACCGGGAGCTTCGAGTCCCGGAGCTCCGCCGCGTCCTTGCGAGGCGGCGGCTTCTTCCAACCCTGGGGGTCCGAGAGGAAGAGCTGAACGCAGTCCGCACCGACCGCCTCGGCCCCATCCAGCGGCTTCCTGGGTGAGAGATGAGCGCCGACGATTCGCTTCTTCCTCGCCATCTGGCGTTGGAGTCTCCCGGAACCCTCCCCAGCACGTCCGGGGGAAGGTCCCGGGTGACTCGCACCACCCCTGGCGAGCTCGCTACCAGGGCTTCTCGGGCAGTACCCCTGACTTCCGCGCCGGGACAACGGCCAGCGCGAGCCGGCCGAGGGTCAGCGCGCCGAGCATGAGTCCGAAGTCGCGCAGCGCGATGTCGTAGTACTCGGGCGGATCGTTCGTCAACAGGTTGACGATGATCCCGCCGAGCCAACCGGCGACGAGAAAGCCTCCGATCCACGGCGCGACGAGCACCGTCAGTC
>JBKPTM010000330.1:0-1795 GCA_046765935.1 Actinomycetota bacterium
GCCGACGAGCCCCAGTGTCTCCTCGCCGCCGCCCTGGTAGCGCAGGACGATCAGCCGCGGGTCCTCGGCGCTCCCCTGCGAGACCGCGACGAGGCCACCCATGCCCTTCTCCTTGATCTGCTCGCGACCCAGCACCTCGCAGGTGACCGAGTCGTGTTCCTCGGCGATCGCGTTGGCGCGGCCTGCCAGGTAGCTCGGCGTGACGATGTTCGATGGGAGGTCCTGGAGCTCGCGGGCGAAGTTCTCGGCCTCGGCGCCGATCCGGGCGGCCTCCACGGCCTCGGCGAGGCCGCCGTCGCCGATCAGGGTGAGCTTCTCGAGGCCCTTCGGGCCGTCTTCCTCCTCATCCTCCTTGCTCTTGAAGCGGTCGAACCGGTACGAAGCGAGGACGGCTCCCTCGACGATGGCAGTAGCGACGGACCTCGCGTCGTCGCCCTCGGGACCCCGGAGCTCGAGCGACGTGACATCCATCGAGGACGCCGTGCGCACTGCGATCGCCGCCGCGACACGTGCGCGCTCGGGGGTGAAGTCGCCACGGTCTCCGAGGCCGACCAGGAGCGCCCGCCGAGGCGTATCGGGATGGACCAGCGAGGTCTTCTTGTAGCCGGCCCTGACGTCCTCCGAGCCGGGGGCCCCGGCGAGCGGCTCGGGGAGTTCGTCGCCCTCGAAGATCAGCACCGCCAGCAGGTCGGACTCGACCTCGGAGAGCGGCTTGTCGGCGACCTCGATTCGCAAGGGAGCGCCAGATTACAGACGGCCACTAACCTTCCATCTCCAACATCTTCGGCGGCCACAAACACCACCGCCGCATCAATAGCCGCGCGGGCCGGCCGCCGGCGAAGACGAAAGGCGCAGATGTCGAAGACGGTCATCCTCTCCACCGCCAGGACCCCCTTCGGGAAGATGGGCGGCGGGCTCTCGTCCCTCGATGCCACCGACTTGGGCGGCACCGCGATCTCGGAGGCGCTCGACCGCGCCGAGGTCTCGCCCGACGCCGTTCAGGGCGTGGTCTACGGCCAGGTGCTGCAGGCTGGCCAGGGCCAGATCCCCTCGCGCCAGGCACAGATCAAGGCGGGGATCCCCCGTGAGGTGCCCTCCGAAACCGTCAACAAGGTCTGCGCCTCCGGCATGCGCTCGATCGGCATCGCCGACCAGGCGATCCGCGCCGGCGACCTCGAGATCGGCGTCACCGGCGGGATGGAGTCGATGAGCCAGGCGCCCTATCTGCTCCCGGGCGCCCGCTTCGGCTTCCGCATGGGGGACGTGCAGGCGATCGACGCGATGACCCACGACGGACTCACCAACCCCTTCACCGAGAAGCAGATGATCAACGAGGCCAGTGAGGTCTCCAACGAGCTCGAGATCACCCGCGCCGACATGGACCGGTTCGCCGAGCGCTCGCACCAGCTGGCGCACAAGGCGACCGAGGAGGGCAGGCTCGCCGAGGAGATCGTCACGGTCACCGTCAAGTCGAAGAAGGGCGAGAACGAGGTGGCCGCGGACGAGGCGATCCGCGCCGACACGACCCTGGAGGTCCTCTCAAAGCTGAAGGCCGTGGGCGGCGGCGATGCCACCCACACCGCCGGCAACTCGCCGGGCGTGAACGATGGCGCCGGCGCCGTGGTGGTCGCCTCCGAGGAGTGGGCGAGCAAGAACGGCAAGACGCCGATCGCCACGGTGCTCTCCTACGGCCAGGTCGCCGACGACTTCCCCTATCTCGCGAAGACCCCGGCGAGGGCCGCGATCCAGGCGCTCGAGAAGATCGGAAAGAAGCCCGGTGACGTTGACCTCTGGG
>JBKPTM010000331.1:0-5959 GCA_046765935.1 Actinomycetota bacterium
CAACGAACTTTGGCCCAGGCGTCTTCGGCACGGCGGCAGTTGTGGTCCTGGCCTTCCTCCTGGTATTTGGCCTCGTGGGAGGGTGGCTGCTCGCCGGCCGGATGCTCGCTCCGCTGACCCGCATCACGGACGCCACGCGCACGGCCGCGAGGGGATCGCTCTCCCACCGGATCCAGTTGGAAGGCCGCAGAGACGAGTTCCGCGAGCTCGCCGACGCGTTCGACGCCATGCTCGCGCGGCTCGAGGCACTGGTCGCCGAACAACAGCGCTTCGCAGCCAATGCCTCCCACGAGCTGCGCACCCCACTCGCGGTCACGCAGACGCTGCTCGACGTGGCCCGCAACGACCCGAATCGCGACAACGGCGAGCTCGTCGACCGCCTCCACGCCGTCAACACGCGGGCGATCGACCTCACCGAAGCACTCCTGCTGCTCAGCCGCGCCGACCGGCGGTCCTTCGTCCGGGAAAACGTCGATCTCTCCCTGATCGCGGAGGAAGCCACCGAGACGCTCCTGCCTCTCGCAGAGGAACGGGGTCTGACCCTCGAGACCTCAGGCGAAGTGACACCCACCGTGGGCTCGCACCCGCTCCTGCTGCAGCTGACGACGAACCTCGTGCACAACGCGATCGTCCACAACCTGCCCGAAGGGGGCTCAGTCTGGATCGCGACCAGCGCTCACCCCGACGGTGCGGTGCTCACCGTCGAGAACACCGGCGAGCAGCTCACCCCGCAGCTGATCTCCACGCTCGCCGAGCCGTTTCAGCGCGGCACGAAACGGATCCGCACCGATCACGCGGGCGTCGGCCTCGGCCTGGCGCTCGTCAAGAGCATCACCGAAGCACACGACGGGACCCTCGCCCTCACCCCCCGAGCCGATGGGGGCCTGCGCGTCACGGTGGAGTTACCGGCTGACCGGGAAGGGAACCACGAGACCTCACGTCAAGTCCCGGCCAGCCGTTCTACGGCCGAAGGAAGCCAATCGGAGGAGCCGTAACGTGACTTCACCCACCGCCACCTGGACGATCTACGACAGCCCGCTCGGCCCGCTGACCATCGCCGCGGGTCCGCGGGGGCTCACCGACCTTCGATTCCCGGGGAAGCTGAAGGTCCCCGACGAGGCTGCGAAAAGCCCGATGCCCGAGGTGACCGACCAGTTGGACGCCTACTTCGCCGGCGAGCTGCGGGAGTTCGACCTGCCCGTTGACCTGCGAGGGAGCCGATTGCAGCTCGCGGTCTGGCGGGAGCTCCTCGCGATCCCTTATGGGAGCACCCTGAGCTACGGCGAACTGGCGTCTCGCATCGACCCCTCGCTGTTTCACACTCAGACCGAGCCGTGGCAGCGCGCTCGCGCGGTCGGCGGGGCAAACGGCCGGAACCCGGTTTCGATCATCGTCCCCTGCCACCGGGTGATCGGCGCCGACGGCTCTCTCACCGGCTACGGGGGAGGCTTGCAGCGAAAGCAGGCGCTTCTCGACCTCGAGCGCCGTACCGCGGAGGGACTCAGCCCGCCATCGAGCTGGGCCGATCGCCAGTTGGTGCTTGGATAACACGAGGGGCCGCTGTCAAGGGGTCATCATTCCGTCATCCGGAAGGTTCTCCTGGATCATCCGGTCATTGCCGTGGATGTTGACCGAGCGCAGGCCGTCGGGGCCAGCGGTGAACCTGTGCGGTGTTGCGGGAGGGACGACGATGATCATCTCGGGCTCCGCCTCGATTGTGTCCGCGCCGACGACAAACGTGGCCGAGCCTTCGTGGATCACGAACGTCTCCTCGTACGGATGCACATGCAGTCCCGGCCCCCCTCCCGCGGGAACGCGGCTGACGAAGAAGGACACGCCCGCTCCGTGCTCGTGGCCCTCGAAGCGGCCGGTTCCCCCGGGGGTTGCGGCAAGGTCATCGACCTTGAGCACGCGGGCTGCCGCAGGCTCGGCCATGGGCTGACCTTACCGACCGCGAAGATCGCCACCAGCCTTTGACAGCGGCGCCTCCGCTCACGCCAGACTGAGGACGGTGAGCGCCGGCGCCGAGATCGAGCTGAGCGCGGCGGAGGCGCGGGGCACGGCGCTCGCCGCGCAGGGCCTGGGCCGACCGCGGCCGAAGGGCCGGATCGACGCCCGCCACCTCCGGCGCGCGATCGACGACGTCGGCTTGCTGCAGCTGGACTCGGTCAACGTCCTCTGCCGCTCCCATTACATGCCACTCTTCTCCCGGCTCGGCCCCTACCCGCGAGCCACCCTCGACCGCTTCGCCTGGCACGGTGACGACGCCGCCGCAACGCGGGCCGGGCGTGATCGCAGCCTGTTCGAGTACTGGGGGCACGAAGCGTCTCTGCTGCCGGTTGAGCTGCAGCCGCTGCTGCGCTGGCGGATGGCGCGAGCGATGGAGCTCACCTATAAGCCGATACGCCGTCTGGCCGCGGAGAAGCCTGAGCTGCTCGAATCGGTTCTGCGCACGGTGCGGGAGCGAGGCCCGATCCGCGCCGCCGACGTCGCCACCCCTCGCCGCAACCCCGAAAACAAGTGGTTCAACTGGAGCGAGGACAAGCTTGCGCTCGACTACCTCTTCTTCGCCGGCGACGTCTGCGCCGCACATCGCGTCAATTTCGAGCGCCGCTACGACCTGCCCGAGCGGGTACTGCCTGAGGCCGTCCTTGATGCCCCGACCCCGGCGGAGGACGAGGCGCAGCGTCAGCTGCTGCTGATCGCGGCGACGCGCCTCGGCGTCGCCACCGAGCCGGACCTCGGCGATTACTTCCGCCTGCCGCGGAAGGAGTCGAAGGCGCGCCTCGCCGAGCTCGTCGAGGACGGCACCTTGACCCCAGCCCGAGTCGAGGGCTGGAGTGCCCCCGCGTACGTCACCGCGGCGAAGCTCTCAACACCCGTACGTGAGGCGCGCGCCCTGCTGACGCCCTTCGACCCGCTGGTCTGGTCGCGGCCTCGAACGGAGCGGCTGTTCGGTTTCCGCTACCGGATCGAGATCTATACGCCGGCCGCGAAGCGGGTGCACGGTTACTACGTGCTTCCGTTCCTCCTCGGCGACCGCCTGGTGGCGCGAATCGACGTCAAGAGTGATCGCCAAGCCGGAGTGCTGCGGGTGCTCGGCGCGTTCGCCGAGCCGGGGGCTGATCCCCGCGCGACGGCCCCTGAGCTGGCGGACGAGCTGCGGCTGCTCGCCGACTGGCTCGAGCTCGAAGAGGTCTCGGTGGCGACAAAAGGAGACCTCGCCGGGAAGCTGGCGAAGGCGGTCGCTGCCCAGGGTCGTCGCTAGATGCTGAATCTGGCCTGTGAAGCGGAGGGGGTGGGATTCGAACCCACGAGGGACCCGAAGGCCCCTAACGGTTTTCGAGACCGCCCCGTTCAACCACTCCGGCACCCCTCCGGGTTCCCATTTGCGGGGAATTCTCGGTCGCCAAGGCTAGCGGCGTTGGCTGCGTACCCGTGTGCGCACAACCACGGGCTCCTGAGCCGCTTCGAGTGGCTCCCAGGAGTAGCTCTTGCATATGAGGCACGGGGGCAGGGTCTGGTCCGGAGCGACCTTCACCTCGCTGTCGCATTCCGTGCATCGATATGACCCTGCCGACACGCGGTTCGGAATCGGTTCTGCTCGATCGACTAGAAACGCGTGGAACGCGCCTAGGAGTCCCATGGGCATCCTTTCCCGCTGAGCTGGTTATCCCTCCGAGAAGGGCTTTTCCCTGCTGTCAGATAGGGAAACCTGCTCCATCCCGAGGACCGATTGAAAGGGCGCCCGGCGGGTAGTCGTGGAGGGCGCGACAGGGACGTCGGAAGGGAGTGGAGCATGTCCACGCTTGCCGTAATCATCATTGTGGTTGCCGTGATCGTCCTGCTTGGGCTGGGTGTGCTCGCGATGAGACGATCGGCCGCGAGACGACGCGAACGTGAACGCGAACGTGAGCGTCTCCGCGGCGAAGTTGCAGGACACCGTCAGGAGGCTGAGGCCCACGAGGTGACTGCGACGGAGAAGAAGCAGGAGGCGGCACAAGAGCGGAGAAGCGCGGCGGAACATGAGGCCGCCGCCGAACGCCATGCGCAAGAGGCGAAGGAACGCAAGCGGCGCGCCGCCGAAGCTGAAGAGCGCGCCGGGCGGGAAGACCGGGCCTCGGACTTCCACGAGGAGCGCGCGACAGAGCGAGAGCAGGAACTTGACTGAGACTCCGAGGTGCAGAAGTCCGCTCTAGGGGTCGGGCACCCCGATCAATCTCTTAGGCACCCCGTCGCGTAGGTAATCGAAGTGTCTGTTCGGTTGTCTGAGTGGGCGTTGTCGCATGAGAAAGCGGCATTCGTTGCCGCACAACGCGATCGTGACGTATGCCACGGGACGATCGTGCCTTCTGTCACACAACTTTCACCAACACTGGGGGAGCATGGGAAAGGCCCAGGGACCCCCGACGAGGGGTCGAGCGGAGGAGAAGATCATGTCCGTTGCGGTGTCGGTGCCCGAGCAGAACCAGGAGGAGGGCCGAGCCGCCATCGGCGTTTCGAGGGTGCGGCCGCTACCCACCTTGACTGCCTCCATTGAGCTCAGCTGGAAGATGGCCGAGCTCTACGCGCTGGAGGAAGAGGATTTTCAGGTCTTCCGCGACCTATGCGACGCCTTCAACGGTCTGGGAAGAAGCCAGCTCGCTGACCCGTTTGGTGCCGAGCCGTTTCGATATCTGCACGAGGACGTCGAACTCCAAGACTATCCCGACATTCCAGGAGCGACCTGGCATCAGGGGCATGCCGGAGCTCTGCAATGGACCACGAATCTCTGGGAATCCTTCGGGGACTTCTACCTGGAGCCACTGGAATTCATCCGTGCGGGACGAGGGCGGTTCGTGTGCGTCACCGCCACTCTTGGGCAGGGTCGCCGCAGTGGCCTCCAGCTCAGCCTGACTGCTTACGCGATCGTCACCGTCGAGGACGACAAGATCAGGCGCATCGCGATAACCGCCGATCGGAAGGCGGCCCTCGAAGCCGCCGGGCTGTAGGCGAGCGGCGGAAGTCGGCTAGGCGCCCGCGGGCAGCTTGCCCTCGAGCACGTAGCGCAGCACTTCGACGACCTGCTCGGGCGTCTCCGCCGTCGCCATCGCCGCGCGATCGATCTCCTTCAGCGCGTGCGTGGTGTCAGGGTCGTGGAGGGTGACGATCGGCTTGCCGAGCGCCGCCGCGAAGCCCGCGTCGAAGGCGGCGTTCCACTGCTTGTACTTGTCGCCGAACCGCACGACCACCACGTCGGCCTGGCGGATCAGCGTCTGGGTGCGGATCGCGTTCACCCCCGCGCCCTTGTGGTCCTTCCAGAAGCCGTCGGATTCCTGCCCGAGGATGGCGACGCCGACGTCGTCCGAAGCGGCGTGATCGGTGACCGGCGAGGTGAAGGCGACGTCGAGGCCCGCCTGCTCGGCGCCCTGCGCGATTCGCTCGCGCCAGTCCGAGTGGATCTCGCCTGCGAGATAGACGTTCCAGGCCACGGCGCGATCTTAATGAGTGGCTGCGGGCGGTCATTTGGCGACGCGAGTGATTACGATCGCGCCGATGCTCAGGAGAGGGAGATTGCAAGTCGCGCTCAGGGCCCTCGCGCTGGTGGCGCTCGGCGCGATCCTGGCGACCGCCGTCGTGGCAGTGGCGAAGAAGAAGGCGCCGCAACCGGCTAAGCCCCAGCCGAGCCCGCCGGTCTCCATCCGCGCCACCGGGGTCGGACTCCCCCAGATCGGCGAGCAGGCGACCGTCGGTGCCTCGGACCTCGCCGCCTCGCTGCGCAGCTATCACGACAGCGGCCTGTACGGCTCCGATCTGAGCGCCGTGGACGGGCAGGCGCGCACGTTCATGCTCAGGCAGGCCAAGGCGCTCCGTCAGAAGAGAAAGCAGCGCTGCTCCGGCAAGGGCGGCAAGGAGAAGAGCCAGGCGGCGGCCTCCTGCAAGCCGCTCAAGCTGGCGATCGTGCTCGATATCGACGAGA
>JBKPTM010000332.1:0-8719 GCA_046765935.1 Actinomycetota bacterium
TGGCCGAGGCCGGAGTGTCGGGGTTTCTCTCGTGGGAGGCGTCGTCGCGCCAGCTTGTCGAGATCGTTGAACACGCCGCTCGCGGCGAGAGGCCGTGTTCCCCGGATGTTGCCGACGCGATCTTGAGACAGGCAGGTGAGAGATCGGGAGGCGACCTCTCATTCGACGGGTCGTTGACGAAGCGCGAAGCGCAGATCGCCGACCTGGTTGCCGACGGATTGTCGAACAAGGCAATCGCCTCCCACCTATCCATCGAGCTCGCCACCGTCAAGAATCACGTCCACAGGGTCCTCGAGAAGCTCGAGGTTCATAGCCGCGGCGAGGCGGCTGCAAAGCTGACAAACCGAGCTGGGCCGAAGGGCCTAAGAAAGTCGTAGACCGAACGATTCACGCAGTTCGATCCTTCGGTTCATTGACAACCCGAGATTGCCCCGCTCAGACTTTCTGCTGAGCCCAGCAGCTCAGGAGGAGGCTGCGCCTCCGCCGTTCAATGTTCCCGCTGAATCTCAGGAGGAGATCATGGACACGGCCGAACCGTCCCGGTACCTGACAAACCGTCGTTCCTTCATGCTCAAGGGAGCCGCGGTCGGAGCGGGAGCCGTCGGCGCGGGGCTGCTGGCGGATCTGCCGGCGGTCTCCGCGCATGACCACCGAACCAAGGGGCACGGCCACCTCACCAAGGGTGATGTGGCGATCCTTCAGTTCCTGGCCGCGGCGGAGCTCCTCGAGGCCGACCTGTGGGAGCAGTACAACGAGCTCGGCGGGATCCAGGACAGCGAGCTTCCCGGCGGAAGCGGGAATCCGGCCTACACCCAGGCTCTCGCGGTGCTGGACGAGGACATGGACCAATACATCCACGACAACGCCGATGACGAGCAGAGCCACGCCAACTTCATCAATGCGTTCTTGGAGGCGCACGGTGCAGACCCGATTGACCTGGACCCGTTCCGCACCCTGCCTAGCAGCCAGGCGACCGGCGCGCGCCAAATCGGTCGGCTGACGAACCTGATGCAGCTGACCGTCGACACCAGTTGGTGGACGCGTTATCGGAGCGATTCCGAGAACCCCGACCTCGGCGACACCCTGCCGCAGGCCATCCCCGATCTGGCCGTGGGCCAGCACCCGGCCATTCCCCGCAGCGACGACGATCTCACCCCGGCCGACCACCTGCAGGCGATCGCCAACACCGCCGCCTTCCACTTCGGCTTCATCGAACAAGGCGGCACGAGCCTCTACGCCGCGCTCGCCCAGCGCGTCACCAACGCAGACGCTCTGCGCATCCTGCTCAGCATCGGCCCCACCGAGACGATGCACTTCCAGACCTGGCAAGACAAAGCCGGCAACGCCCCATCCCTGACCGATCCCACCAGCGGGCTCACGTTCCCCGACCTCAACGCCGACGGTGAGCTGTTGCAGACCAACCTGATCATGCCCGAGCCGACCGTCTTCCTCAAACGGAAGTTCCCGATCTGCTCCATCATCCGTCCCACCCAGACCAAGGGCGCTGCCATGGGCGCGGCCCAAGCCCTGGTTGCCGACGGGCTGTTCATCGGACAATCACCAGAGTTCTTTTCCGCGCTCAACGGGCTGGTACGGGCGGCAGACGCGGCTAGACGACACGGGCCGCATTAAGCAACTGGGCAAACGGTGGGGCTCCAGACGCGCTTGAGCTTCACCGGGCGCTGGAACGCAGGGGTCGCCACTCAGTCCCTGGCGACCTAGAACCTCGCCCCGTCAGGGGCGAAGCACGACCGCTCCGCCGGCGCCGCCCCCGACTCCTGCCGCGAAGGCTTCGGCGGCCTCCTCGAGCGGAAACGTCGCCGCGATCGAGACCTCGAGCTTCCCGTTTGCGAACAGCTCGGCGAGCTCGCCGAGCGCGCGGCCGTCGGACTGCACGATCACCGATGAGATCTCGATGCCCCGCTGCTCGTCCGGTGGGTCCTGGGTGATCGTCGCAAGGCGACCGCCGTCCCGCACCGTGCCGATCGCGTCGGCTGAGCCGTTCGGCGCTGCGTTCGCGACGGCGGTCACGCCGCCTCCGATGGCGCGCGCCTGCTCCGGCCACTCGGGATCGTGATAGTCGAGCACGTGGGCCGCTCCCAGCCGGCGCAGGCGTTCATGGCTGGCCGGTCCCGCGGTCGCGATCACCTCGGCGCCGCGCGCCGCAGCCAGGCCGACGAGCGTCGTGCCGGTCACCCCGCTCCCGCCATTGACGAGGACCAGGTCGTCAGGACGCACTGCCAGGGCTCCGTCGATCACCTGCGTGGCGGTCAGGGCCGGAACGGGAAACGCTGCAGCGGCCTCCCACGAGAGCGCGGCAGGCTTTCGCGCGACCACCGTCGCCGCTGCGATCAGCAGGGGCGCCCACGTTCCCTGATCCCTCAGCGGGAGGGGGTGGCCGAGCACCTCATCGCCCCGCTCCCAGTCCTCGACGGAACCTCCGACCGCCGTGACGATCCCGGCGCCCTCGACCCCGAGCGCCATCGGAGGGGAGCGGCCGACCTCCCAGTCGCCCGTCCGCACGAACTCCTCCCAGTTGCCGACGCCCGCAGCCCGGATTTCGATCAGGACCTCGTCGTCCGCGAGGGGGCGCGGATCCGGGAGGTCGATCAGCCCGACAGCACCGCCGAACTCGCTGATACCGGCGGCCCGCATCAACCAGGCGCTGTCTCAGGCTGGGCGGGCTCGCCGATGAGGCGTCGGATCAAATCCGCCACCGCATCGGCCAAGGAGGTGCACACGGTGTGGGCGTACCCGCGATGCCGTGTCGCCACGCGGAGGGTGTGGATCTCCGGCGGCGCCAGTTCGACCGCGCGGTCAATACGCGAGACACTGGGCGAGCGATCTCGCAGGACAACGTAGAGGAGGTATCACCCATGGCCGTCAGCTTCAAGACCGACATCGTCCCGCTGTTCACGAGCGTGGACATCGAGCACATGAGCGGACTCGAGGTTCCACTGGACGATCACGCGTATATGAGCCAGCCCGATAACGCGGCTGCTGTCTACCAGCAAGTATCCAACGGGACCATGCCCCCAAGGGCGAGCGGTGAGCAACCCTGGTCAGAGGACAAGGTCCAGCTGTTCAAGGAGTGGATGGACGGGGGCTACGCGCCCTAGCCGGACCAATACGCGAGGGCGTCGAATGGCCGATTCCGAATAGGTTCAGCCGACCAGGTCGTTTTGAGGAAGGAAGGCGCTATGACCGAGATCGTTTATGCCATTCCCATCGTGCGTGGGAAGGAGGATCTTTATCGCCAAACCTGGGACGAGCTGGAGACTCATCGCCGGGATGAATATGCGGCCGCGCTGAAGGACGCCGGGATCACGCGCCAAGCCGTCTGGCATCAGCAGACGGCCGAGGGCCGCACCCTCGCCATCGTTTACATGGAGGCAACCGATCCCGATGCACCCCAGCGCCTCACCTCGTCCGATGCGGACATCAGTCGGTGGTTCGTGGAGCGGCTGCAGGAAGTATATGGACGCGATTTCACGCAGCCGGCTCTTCCGGTCGAGCTGGATCACGACTTCCGCGTCTGACGGCTGAGTGTGTCGGCCTTGGTTTCCGCGATCAGCCGTGGTCCGGTCAGTTGCACGGAACTACCACGACGAAGGTGAAGTGCCTCAGAACAACCTAATGAGCAGGTTCACCAAGACGGTGAGCACAATCGACAGGACGATCGACCAGAGCAGGCAGCTGGGCAGGAAGCGCACCTGCGTGCGCTCACCAGATCGCTTCCAGATCACGAACATCGCTCAACACCCGGGGCTGCCGCCTCCAGAGATAGGCCCGGCCGAGGCCCCCGCAAGACCCCGGCCGGGCAGACGCAGCGAGCAGCGCGTCGGTCCTACTACTCTGCCCACAGCCCGCTGCTAGCGACCGTTTCGGTCGCCGTCCTCGACGCTCTCGGTGTACGGATCACGCGATCCGGACTTCGCCAGACCGCGGCCGATGAAATATGCGCCGGCGACGATGGCGACGTAGAGCCATGCCTGCCGCGCTATGAACTCGTCGGTTCCGGAAGTGTCGCCGCCCTTGATCACGGCGGCGCTGATGAGAATCGCGGCAATCACGCCCACCATTCCCCAGAACTCGGTCGTCTTGAACGCCTGCTTCGTCTCAGTTGTCAGGCGGCGCACTCTGCCTTGCCGTCGGACATGATCGGTGCGTACGGCACCCGGCGTTGTTGCTGCTTCCATGCGTTTCACTTTTCCTTCTCGTTCGCTATCCCGCCTGGGCCGTGCAAGAGGGCCGCAGCCACTCCCGCCCATTTGCTCCCAGACTCGACGAGGTAGGTCGCTATCGCGTTCCGGCGAAGCGAGCTGCCTCGCTCCAGACGCTTACCCGCTCCTGCAACGTCCAAACAGGTGTTCGGCGTGTGCTCGAGCAGCGTTATTTGCTGAGGCCGACGGTCGACGACTTGGGGGCGGGTAGCTGAGCCGGCGCGCGGCTTGCGGCTATGTACGCGTAAAGCTCAATCGGCGGCGCGGCGGGGATCACGCGCTTCGACGATGTCGCTCACCTCGGGTGCCTTTTCGATGATCACCCAACCCTCGTTTCGTTCGATCACGGTCTCTACGTCCGGCAGCTCATGACCAGGGACGATCACGAAGTGGCGCGAGTCCGAGCGGACCCGCTCGTACTCGGCCTGACGCAGACTGACCTTCTCGCGGCACTGCGGGTCGGCGCACTCGCAGAAGTACAGCTCGACCTCGTCCAGACGGTGCTGCTCCTCCCAGTCCTTCGCCCGCTCGTTGGCCTCGCGGAACATCGCCTCATTCCGTGCCAGCCGCTCCTCACGCTGCGATGCCACGCCATCATCTTAGTCCCCGCCTCCCGGTGAGCGAGGGTGCAGCCCCGTCGCCACGCGCGTTTGACTCGATGTGTCGCGCCCTGCGCCGCACACGGAGGCCGGTCGGCGCGAAGGGCAAAGCTGGTGATCACCGGCCGGGACGGAATCGGTCATCCCGTCAGCAGTCGCCGCACCGTGCCTCTGCCGGAGTGGTAGACCTCAGCCCGACCGCGGTATGAGAGGAGCACGGATGAAGCGGACTGCCGTCCTCGCGAGCGGGATCCTCGCCATCTTCCTCGGGCTGGCCAGCGCCGCGAGCGCCGCGCCGCAGGCCCCGCCGCCGAGCGATGACTCCGTCCTCCTGGCCGGCGCTCCGGCATCCACCGTCTTCACCACCTTTCCCGTCTTTCGCATCGACGAGGTCAACGTCACGAGCGGGCCGAACGGCGAGAACCCGATCGGCCAGGTGGCCTTTCAGGTCTTCATCCGCGGGATCGTGATTGAAATCGACGGACCCGTGACCTGCCTGGCGGTCCGCGGGAACACCGCGACGATGAACGTCGAGGATCAGGTGACGTTCGCCGGCAGCATCATCACCGTCGAGGTGGTCGATGACCAACCCGACACGTTCGGCGCCTCAGACCTCGGCCGGACGCCCTCGGGTTGCTCGCCGGCGGTGATCGACGCCGGCTTTCGGCAGGCGCTGGCAAACGGCGATATCGCGGTGGTCGATGCGCAGTCCCCGCCCGCGAGCAAGGACGACTGCAGGGACCGAGGCTGGGAGGCCTTCGGGTTCGCAAACCAGGGTCAGTGCATCGCCTTCGTGAACCGCGGACGGGCCGCAGGCGGCGCCTCGCACGGCTAATGAGCGGCTAGAGCGGCTCGAGACCGAGCACGCCCATAACCGCGCGGGCCGCCAGCAACTCGTCTTCCGGCTCCTGCCCCGCGACCGAGATCACCGTGCCCTCGAGGGCTCCCCAGTACGCCTGCGCGACCTCCTTGGCGGGCGGGCCGGGGGGAATAGACCCATCCTTGCGCCCAGCCTCGATCAGGGTTGCGCAACGCTTGACCAGCATTCTCGAAACGCGCTTGATCTCGCGCCCAACGGGATGGTCCTGGTCACTGAATTCGATCCTGAGAGCCATCATCACGCGCGCGACGTCTCGCCGGCAGTAGATGGCGTGGCGGCGCGCCAGCGTGATCAGTGATGAGACCGGGTCGGGTTCCCGGTCGGCGGGCTCGCCGACCTCGCGCCTCCATGTTTCGTTGACCCACTCGAGCACCGCCAGCGAGAGGTCCGCCTTGTCCTTGAACTGGTGATAGAGCGCGCCGCGCGTGTATCCGGCCTCGCGGGCGACCTCCTCCAGGCGGAGGTGGCCATAGCCGTAGCGGGAGAGCCCCCGGGCCGCGGACTCGAGCAGCGCGCTCCGAGTGCGGGCACGTCGCTCGGCCTGCGTCGCGCGCGGGCGACTCGGGGCGGTCTGGGTGGGGGGGCCGGCCATCGCGGCCTACAGCATACATACACGCATGTATGGTAGGTTGCCACGGATGGATGTTGAGCTGGCGATCGCAGGAGTGTGCTGCCTCGTCTTGGCGTTCGGTCACAGCGCGATCGGTCTGCGCTGGGTGCTCCCGAATCTCTCGGAGCGGGGTCTGCCCGGCACGCCGTTTGGCTCGCCCCGGCTGACGCTCGGAATGCTGCGCTACACCTGGCACGTCGTCACAGTCCTGCTCCTGGGATTCGGTGTTCTGTTGATGACGCTCGCCTTGGCACCCGATGCGGATTCGAAAACGCTGGTGCTGCGTTGGTTCGCGGCGCTCTGGTTCGCCGCAACGGCGCTTGCCGTGTGGAGCGCCCGTCGCCGTCCTCGCAGCATCCTGCGGTTTCCCGTGCCGGTGCTGATGTTCGTCGCCGCCGTAATGAGCTTGGCGGCGTCGATGTGAGCCGTGGAGAAGCACAGTGAGGCTCCCGAACAGCGAGCACACCTCGCGGCCGTGGCGGATCCACGAGCTCACACGCGACTTCGAGCTCGAGGACGTCTGGGCGCTGCCGACGCCGGGCGGCCCGGATGACTTCCCGCTGCTGGTCGAGCGGTTCGCGGCGGGCGACCCGTCCCGCAGCGCTTCGGCTCCGGTCCGCGTTCTGTTCGCGATCCGCTGGAAGCTCGGAGAGCTCCTCGGCTGGGATGACGCCGACTCCGGCGTCGGCTCGCGCGTCCCCACGCTCCGGGACCGCCTGCCCGCCGACCTGCAAGAGGCCGATGCTGGCCCCGCGGTTCAGGACCTCCCGTTCAGACCGCTCTACCTGCTCGAGGACGAGTGGGCCGCGGAGATCGCCAACCGGACGATGCACGGCGTCCTCCACCTCGGCTGGGTCCCGGACGGGACCGGCGCCTACCGGGGCCAGATGGCCGTGCTGGTGAAGCGAAACGGCGCCCTCGGCACCGCCTACATGGCGGCCATAAGGCCGTTCCGGCACCTGATCGTCTACCCGCGAATGCTGCGCCAGATCGGCCGGGGATGGCGGGCGCAGATGGGTTCGGAATGAGCGAGGCGGCCGATGTCGTCCTGCGGGCTTTCCAAGCGGTCGAGTCGCGCGACTACGAGGCGCTCATCGCTCTCTACCACCCGGACGTCGAGTTCCACGAGGCGCCCTCGCTTCCCTACGGCGGGAGCTCGGTGGGCAAGGCGGAGGTGGCCGCTGACCTGGGTTGGCTCGAGACCTGGGGACCAGTGCAGCCCACCGAGGCCGAAAGGCGAATGGACCCGAGGGTGCTCGCGGACGATGGGCGAGAGGTCGTCGTGGTCTACACGCAGCGAGCCGTGGACGCGGCGGGGAACCGCTTCGCGGCGCCGGTCCTCGGTCTTTACGAGGTGCGCGACGAAAGACTCGCCCGGGCGCAGATGTTCCACTTCGACACGGCGGCCATCCTCGAGTTCCTCGCCCGCTCTCGCGACTGAACCGGCGCGGGCCGGCGTCGCGCTGAGTAAGGTCCGCGCCCGATGGCTGTGTGGGGTGGGTCAGTCGCCCGAGGCGCGCGGCGGGGAGGCGCATTCGCAATCGCCGCCTGCGCTCTGCTGCTCACGATCGCCCCGGGGACGGCGGGCGCCCAGACGCAGACGCGCTACTCCGAAGCGGGCGGCTGCTTCAACCTCGCCTCCGCCGGCTCCGGCGGGGCGGCGCCGGGCGGTTCATTGCTGCGCTTCCAGGCAACCGACCTCGGCAGCTACCTGCTCTATCGCCAGGCCGGCGATTTCCTGGCCGCGGGGGCGGGGGACACCGTCGGTCCGGCGGCGCAGCCGAGCCCGGCCGCGGACTGGGTCGTCGAGGACGCGGGTGCGGGCGCCTTCACCCTCTCGCCCAGGTCGGCTCCGGCAAAGGTCCTCGCGGTCTCCGGCGCACAGCTCGTGCTGGCGCCTAGGGGCAGCGCGGGCGACGCCGCGCGCTTCGCCTTCTCGCCCGCCTCGGGCTGCGCGGCCTTCCCGGAGGCGGAGCTGAACGTGAGCGGCACCCCGAGCCGTGGTGAGACCTCCTATGGGGAGGTCCGCGGCCTGCTCGACGGCCACATGCACTGGATGAACTTCGAGTACCTGGGCGGCAACTTCCACTGCGGCCGTCCCTGGCACCCGTACGGAATCCCGGCGGCGCTGCCCGATTGCTCGAGCATCGAGGGCCCGGCCGGTTCGACGGCGCCGATGCAGAACTTCCTGAACTACGGCTCGCCAGTCGCACCGCACGACACCTCGGGTTGGCCCAGGCTCACCTCCTGGGCCCACACCAACCTCACCTACGACGGGGTCTACTGGCGCTGGGTGCAGCGGGTCTGGATGGCGGGCGAGCGCCTGATCGTGATGCCGGTGAACGAGAACAGGGTGCTGTGCCAGCTGCAGGCCAACCGGCGGACCAACTGCGACGAGATGGCCACC